>DAOWAU010000026.1 GCA_030634425.1 Dehalococcoidia bacterium | reverse complement strand
TCTCTTGTAGACAACACCCATTATGATCAGGTCAACCTCTCGTTCTATTGCTTCATCAATAATGGCTGGTCCTGCTTCACGGGCTTGAAGCACATCAGTATCTATCCGGCAGTGCTGTTCTTTAGCGACATGCTCAATATGGCCTAGAATGTCTTCGGCTTTCTGAATTTCGGGTTCAATTACGGCATCTAGCGGTAGCTCGCGTGCCATAGTGATGATATAAACGGCGTAGACTTCGCTCTTATCTTGTTTAGCCAGCCGGCAGGCGAGCTTAATCGCCTCCTCAGCGGCTTTGGTACCGGTTACCGGTACTAAGATTCGGTAAAACTGCGTTGCTTTTTGCTTTTGGTTGTTATTGAGCACGGGCTAATTATAACTCTTCTTGTCAACAAGTCAACAACATTTTTGGTGTATTATTTTACCGCTTCCGATTCATTAGCGCCACTTCCAAAACGAGGGGCTAAACAGCACCAATATGGTTAATAGCTCGAGGCGGCCAGCCAGCATACATCCTATAAGAATAACCTTACCACCGGCCGGAATTAAGGCATAATTCGCTCCCGGTCCTACCAGAGCCAGGCCAGGGCCGACATTCCCTACGGTGGCAAACACGGAAGATAAGGCGGTCAGATGGTCTAGCCCTAAGGCACTCATTGCCAGGAAACCAGCAATAAGGACGACAAAATATAAAATAGCGGTACCAACAATACCGGAGGCGATTTTTTCTGATAATGCGTTGCCTCCTACTTTTATTGGGATGACTGCTTTAGGGTTAAAGGCAAGCATCATGCGGCGGTGGATATACTTCATCAACACCAAAAGGCGGGTAACCTTTAATGCTCCCCCTGTTGAACCTGCTGAAGCCCCGATTATCATCAGGACCAGTAAAGCTGATTTGGCGAATGTTGGCCAGAGGTTAAAATCGGCGGTGCTGAAGCCAGTGGTGGTCATAATGGATACAGCTTGAAAGCCGCTGTATCTGAAGGCCTCTCCAATAGATAATCCCATACTCCTCATCAGGTTCACCGCGATGAGAATAGAAGAGGCGGTGAGAATGCCGATGTAGAGGCGGAATTCAGGGTTGCCGAACAGGCGCCCAGGTTGGCGCTTGCGGAAAAGAAAGTAATATAGCCCAAAGTTTATGCCAGCAAGCACCATGAAGGCGATAACGATGCCCTCAATGATTACACTGTTATAGGCACCGATGCTCAAAGTTGTGGCGGTGAAGCCTCCAGTAGGCATGGTGCCTAGGGTAACTATTAGGGCATCAAACGGAGGCATTCCTCCTACCTGCCAGAGCAAGACAAATTCTAGCCCTGAGAAGCCAAGATACATCGTCCATAAAGCCTTTACTGTATCTCGGATACGGGCTGTTAGCCTCTCGGCTTGGGGTCCTGGCATCTCAGCTTCGACCAGATAGGCTGCTCCCATGCCCAATATAGGGAATAAAGCTACAAACAGTGTTATTATCCCCATTCCCCCGAGCCACTGGGTGAGATTGCGCCACAGAAGGATGCCGTGGGGCTGGCTTTCGATAGAGGTGAGCACTGTGGCTCCAGTAGTGGTGTAGCCTGACATGGCCTCGAAATAGGCGTCAAGATAGCTGTGGAAGGTCCCGGCTAGTTCATAGGGTATGGCGCCAAAGGCTGAGGCTAATACCCATGCTCCAGCCACTAGCATTATTGCTTCCCGTCGACTCATCCTCCCCTCGCCGCCTGGGGTTAAACGCCAAAGGAGCAAACCTGAACCTACGCTAATGCCTGCGGAGATGGCAAAGGCTGAGAAATCAGGCTCGTTATAGTAAAGGCTTAAGCCTAAGGGGAAGAGCATAGAAAGTCCTAGGCCTGTTATTAACAGTCCTAGGTAGTGGAGAACAACTTTTATTCTCATTAGCTACTTTTCACATGAAAAGCTTTTCCACCGAGGGGGTAATGGCGAGGGGGGATATTATAATAACATGGTCACCCGGTTGTACCACGCTATCATCCGGTGGAATAATGACGGTACTGTTATGAATAATAGCCCCTGCTATCGCCTCCTTGGGTAAGCCCGCCCCTACAGACTTTTGTTTGGCTATCGGTGCTGTCGGGCTGGTGACAAATTCGATAGCTTGTATCTGTTCACCCCCGAGCAAAGCTACAGAAATTGCCCCGCCATGAAGGACAAAGTGGGCGATTTTACGAGCTGTTAGCAATGGGGCTGAGGCGGCTACGTCAACCCCGACTGCCTCGGCCAGAGGGATATTTGCCGGCTTAGTAACCAGCACTAAATTTCGGGGCACCCCCAGATTCTTAGCTAATAATCCGGCGAGGATATTGAGTTCGTCACTTTCGGTGCTAGCGACAAAGGCATCGGCTAGGGGAACTCCCTGCTCAATAAGGAAATCACGGTCAGTGCCATCGCCTTGCACCACTACTGTTCCTTCCAGTCTGGCGGCTATCTCCTGGGCATGAGTTGCATTCCTCTCGATAATTTTAATGGAAATCCCGCGTCCTTTTAATTCCTCGGCGATGAGGCAGCCGACGCGCCCTCCTCCAAGTATAGCCACGCTCTTAGCCGGGCGTTGTGGCTGAGCAAACATCTCCCCTAATTCATCCATAAACTCTCGGGAGGCAACTAGGTAAATGTGGTCGCCTTGCTTTATTACTTCATCAGCACTGGGCATAATGATTCCCTCGGCGCGGAGAATGGCGGCAACGACACACGGTTTAGGGAAAGCAATGTCGCTTATCGGTTTATCTACTATTGCCTCTTTTTCTGCCCGGAACTCTCTTATCTGAACAAGACCGTTGGCGAAGTTCTCCACCGGGGTGGGGTAAAAACTAAACAGTATGTTTGTTATTTCCTTGGCGGCTTCGGTCACCGGATTGACGAAGAGGTCTACCCCCAAGGTTTTGGGTCTAATCACCTTCCGGGGAGTGGTGGGAGACTTAGCAGCGCCAATAAAGTATCCTGAATATTGAGGGTTACGAACTCTGGCTACCGTCATCTTTGCCCCTAGCTCCTTAGCGATAAAGCAGATAACCATATTGGTTTCATCGCTGTTGGTGGCAGCAATGATTAAATCGGCACGATGAGCCTCTACCTCTTTCAGAACCTTGGGCGTTACCGCATTCCCGAGAACAGTGGTGACATCAAGTTGGCTGCGGACGGCCTCTATTGCCTCCTCAGATTGTTCCACTACCGCTACCTCATGCTTCTCCTCGGCTAGCAAGGAGGCTATGTGGAAACCTATTACTCCGGCACCTGCTATGATGATATACATTTATCTCATCCCCGGCTATTTACTAGCTGTGCCCTTGAACCACTTTGAAACACTTTGGGAGATGGTGTGAAGTATTCCTCGGGGCCTTCTTTGCCTCCGTAGCACCCTGTCACCTGGCCTGCTCGTAGGTACTTCCTCAATAAGCTCTGTTTTTCCTCGGCGCTTCCTAAACATGATAATGGCATCGATGTAGAAGGCGGTCAAGTTTATTTATTACCACAGCGTGGGATTTTACTCATCTGCCCACCAGTTGTCAACTACCTATATTCTGATGCCTATAGAGTAATCCTCCTTGGATTTACCCGGCATTTTTCTGCAGCGATAATTGCCGTAATATCTGATACCGCTAGGTCAATTTTATCTTGCTTGTTCACTACTATGTAATCAAATAGGGGTAGCTGTTTTATTTCTTCCTCAACAGTTTTTATGCGTAAGGCTAAGTCAGAGGGTGATTCAGTGTGGCGCTGTTTGAGCCTGGTGGCGAGTTCTTCCCTTGATGGGGGCATCAGGAAGATGAATACCGCTTCAGGCATGATTTTTTTAATAGTAGCTGCTCCTTGGGTGTCAACCTTTACTATTGTATCCCGTCCCCTCTCCAGCGCTTGTTTAATCGGCTCCTTAGGCACACCATACCAATTGCCATAGACATTTGCCCATTCTAACAACTCATTATTTTTGAGCATCTCTTGGAACTTTCCTGTGGAGATAAAATGGTAGTCTACGTTATCCTTCTCTTCAGCCCGCTGAACTCGTGTGGTCACAGTGGTAATATATTCGAGGGGATAGCCTGACTCCTTCATCTTGGTTAACAAAGCATCTTTACCTGCCCCCGAGGGCCCGGAGAGGACTATGAGTAATGGCTTTGTCGGCAAGCTGAACGGGGGCTGGCTCTCATAGCTCGCCTTTTTCATCGCTTTGCTCTAGTTCTATCACTGAGTCTCGTTGGCTTGCTTGTAACCGGCCAGCAATAGTTTCTGGGGCAAGGGCAGTCAAAATAATGTGCCTGCTATCGGTGATAATTACGGCCTTCGTCCTTCTGCCATTGGTCATATCAATTAGTAGCCCTTGGCTTTTCCCCTCTTGCATGGCGCGTTTGGTAGGTGCTGAGTTTGGTGAAACTATGGCAATAACTCTATTCATGGCTAGTATATTGCCAAACCCAACATGAACTGGTCTCATAACCATTGTCACCACCTCGAAAATAAGATTCGCTGTTTATTATCTTATACCCCTAACAACAATTACGCAACCACAAAAGGGTTGAATTATTCCCCATTTTATGATAAATTATAGCCTATAATTCTGTGCTTAAAGTTAAGAAACATCTGGGGGGATTGAGGTAAGTGTATGAGATATTATTTAAGCAGGACTTGGTACCTAACATTCACCTTTTAAAGATTGCCGCGTCTAATGTGGCTAAGAAGGCTCAGCCGGGGCAGTTTGTTGTTGTCAGGATTGATGAGAGGGGTGAGCGTGTTCCACTAACGATTGCTGATTGGGATAGGGAAGAGGGCAGCATTATTGTGGTCTTTATGGAGGTGGGAACAACTACCCATCGGCTAGCCTTGCTGGAAGTCGGCGATTCTATTGCAAATTTTATCGGACCCTTGGGTTTACCTAGTGAGATTGAGAAATTTGGCACTGTAGTTTGTGTCGCTGGGGGATTTGCTGTTGCCACCATAGTGCCTATTGCCAAGGCGTTAAAAGTGAAGGGTAACAAGGTCATTTCCATTATGGGAGCACGGAGCAAGGACTTACTCTTTTGGGAGCATGAACTAGGTAGTGTCAGCGACCAATTAATAGTTACTACTGATGATGGCTCCTATGCTCGTAAAGGGGTGGTAACTGAGCCGCTGAAGGAGTTGCTTGAAGGCGATGGGAAGATTGACCGGGTAATTGCTATTGGCCCAAGTATTATGATGAAATTTTGCGCTAAAACCACAGAGCCCTTTGGGGTTAAAACCATTGTCAGCCTGAATCCGATAATGGTTGATGGCACCGGTATGTGTGGTTGTTGTCGGGTATCAGTGGATGGAGTGACTAGGTTTACCTGTGTAGATGGTCCCGAGTTTGATGGCCATCAGGTAGACTGGGACCTGCTCTTTGCCCGTCAGCGTATTTACCTTGATGAAGAAAAGTGTTCCTTTGAGCGTTGGCAGAGTCAGAGCGGCACATCCTCCTAATTAGAATCTCGGAGGTAAGGATATATGGCGAAGCCTAAGCTTAATCTTAATCGGGAACCAATGCCAAAGCAGCCCCCGGAGGTACGGCGTACCAATTTCAATGAGGTCGCTTTGGGTTATACCGCTGAGCAGGCTAAAGTTGAGGCCAGTCGTTGTATCCAGTGTCCCAAGCATGCCTGCATTGATGGCTGCCCGGTAGAGATAGATATTCCTGGCTTCATCAAGGCTGTTGGTGACGGCGATATGCCTGAAGCAGTAAGGATACTTAAAGATAAGAACAGCCTGCCCGGTATCTGTGGGCGAGTCTGCCCTCAGGAGACACAGTGTGAAGAGACCTGCTCTCTGGCTAAAAAAGAAGCTCCTATTGCTATCGGTCGTCTGGAGCGATATGTAGCTGACTGGGAGCTGGCTAATAAGGAGTCACTGGACTCACCAGTCACAAAGCCTGCGCCAACTGGTAAACGGGTGGCTGTGGTCGGCTCAGGACCAGCAGGACTGACCACGGCGGCTGATTTGGCTAAGCTGGGGCATAGTGTTACCCTCTTTGAGGCACTACATGTGGCTGGCGGGGTATTGATGTATGGCATCCCTGAGTTCAGGCTACCCAAGGAGGTTGTGCAGGCCGAGGTTAATTATGTCGCTTCTTTGGGGGTGGAGATTAAACTGGACTCGGTGATAGGCAAGACCATAACTGTAGACGAGTTACTGGATGGTGGTTACCAGGCAGTTTTTCTGGGGCCTGGGGCTGGGGCACCAATGTTTTTGAATATCCCCGGCGAGAACTTTAATGGTATCTATTCGGCAAACGAATTCTTGACTCGGGTCAATTTGATGAAGGCGTATATGTTTCCTGAGTATGATACCCCGGTGAAGGTTGGTCGGAGGGTAGCTGTGGTTGGTGGTGGTAATGTGGCTATGGATGCTGCCAGGTGCGCTCTCAGGCTTGGTGCTGAGGAGGTCTATATTGTCTATCGGCGCTCTGAGGCGGAGATGCCAGCTCGCCGTGAGGAAGTGGAGAATGCCCAGGAGGAGGGCATCCAATTTAAGCTGTTGACCAATCCCAAGCGGTATATCGGCAACGAGCAGAACTGGCTGGTTGGTATGGAGTGCTATAAGATGGAGCTGGGTGAGCCTGATGCCAGCGGACGGCGCCGCCCTATTGTTATTCCCGGCTCTGAGTTCATTATTGAAGTTGACCTGGCTATAGCGGCTCTGGGTACCAGGCCTAATCCCATTATTCCCCAGAGCACCAAGGGGATGGAGGTTACCAGGTGGGGCACAATCGTTACTGATGAGACTACCGGCAGAACCAGCAAGGGTGGGGTCTGGTGCGGTGGCGATATGGCTACCGGTGCCGCTACCGTTATTAGCGCTATGGGCGCAGCCAGGCGCGCCGCCAACGACATAGATGCCTATCTAAAGGGGTAGTATCGGGTAGATTATTTGTCAGATAATTCTTAGAGGGGCTTTCGCCCCTCCTTCTTTTTCGCCAACATTTCTAGTAGAATAAAACTGGTGATGAAAGAGCAACCCGCCGGCATACTGCTGGTTTTAGCGGCTGCTGCCTTCGGTGTCCACATAGCTAACTTTGCTACCAGAAATCAAATGCTTGCCTGGGCAACAGTGGGTTTGCCCTATCTTGTTGCCGGGGTGCTATTCCTTAACTCGTGGCGGATTTCACGGGAATTACGCTAGCCAGATAGAGGGAGGCGACTGATTTGGAGAAGAGGCAAAAGAGTCCGCTGGGGATGGTGG
Organism: Dehalococcoidia bacterium; assembly: GCA_030634425.1. Next base: position 1,210 of record DAOWAU010000026.1, on the reverse strand, counting down.
CACGGGTAATCGGCTTCGTTGCCGCAGGGTTCTTCCTGTCCCTAATCGTTGGTGAATTTCGGAAGCATGGTGGAGAGGTAGCCACCTTAGAAGCTGGTCTGTCAGGTATGAGCGCGGGAATTGCTCTGGCTGGCTGTGTTATATCCTGGTGGCGAGAGAAGCTTGCCGGCATACTGCTGGTTTCTGCCTCCGCCGTGTGGGGCATTGTCCAATATACCATCCTGGGGATACATGACTCGATGATTTGGGCAGTTTATGGCATGCCCTATCTCATTGCCGGGATGCTATTCTTCAGGTCCCGACAGCTTTTGGGGGAAATACTGGAGCTGGAGCAGGCGCAAAAGCGCGCCAAAAAGCACAAAAGAGGGTGAGGAGGTACTTATTTCATTACTAGCTTATCAAGTATCTTGTTAATACCCCAGCATGGACTGATAAATTTGACCTCTGGATACTTAACTTCGAAATGTGGTATGTCATCTTCAGGACATAGGCCACAATAAATATCATTCAGGTCGAATTCTAAGTTGCCTACAATTCTCCATTCCCTTTCCCAATGAAAATCTACTGCTTCATCACATTTATTAACTAGAGCTAACAGCTTATTATCATCAGAGGAGAAACTTCCTGCTTTGGCTTCTTCGTAGAGTCGCCAAAGTGGAAGAGATAAGTCTCCTGTTACGTATAGCGCAGGATTTCCGTCTTTTTCTCTGATATATTTCTTCTTGAAAACCAAGCCATAAGACTCAAGTGTAACGTTTTTTCCATATACTGGTTTTAAAAGAATTTCAATTTGGTCCATAGGTGTCTCAGTGAAGCAAACAACGTTAAACTTGCTTCGAAGGGACTCCTCTAGCTCAGCTATGCGGTCTTTAAAAATGCAGAAATAGTTATATGCTCTGAGAGTCTTTTCATTGATTATGGTGTCCAGAACCTCTTTCGCAGAACATGACTCATCAGCTCTAGTGAGATGAACCAAGAATGGTGAGTAATCTCGCTTCTTGTCCAGAAAATCCTCTCTGGTTAGTGGCTCGACCATGCTTATTAACCTTTTTGTATTTAATCTGGGCTTCTATAATATATTTTACCATACATCTCATTTCTCAAGGGGTAAAAGGGGCGTTAGCCCCTTAAAAAACAAATTCCCCCTCTCCTTATCAAGGAGAGGGGGTCAGGGGGTGAGGTCACCTACTAATTATGCTCTACCAGCAAT
>DAOWAU010000037.1 GCA_030634425.1 Dehalococcoidia bacterium | reverse complement strand
TGCTACTTCTTCAGGTGGGGCAGCTGCTGGTCTTCCAAAGCAGCCAGAGAATAGAGGGAGGGCTACTGCCATCACCACTATCAGCGAGATAGGCAATACTAGTTGTAATAACCTTTTCCTCTTCACCTAAACACCTCCTTCTGTAACATTTCGGTTTATTTAATCTTAGCTTCTTCACTGAAAGCCGGATATAACTTCATATTATCTAATCTATCACCCCCCCCCTCGTTGATATAATACTTCTCTTCTCTACAGTATTCCTCATTGGATATTAGAAGTGTTTAAAAACAAAACGACGCACTGAAACATTACCCTCTTATTGGGCGTTCCATTACGTCATGGTAACACCGGTGCCATGAGAAACTATTGGCATTTCCTACTCGCTTCCTACTTTAAGTATCATAAATTCTTTCACATGTCAAGCTTTTCTTAAAGTTCTCAAGTGTCGGGGACTTCCTTGGTGGCCTTGGTCAACAAGATATCAATTTGCTACTCCAGGTAATCCTTTAATCTACGGCTCCGACTGGGATGGCGCAACTTGCGCAGTGCTTTGGCCTCAATTTGGCGAATTCGCTCTCTGGTTACATTAAACTCTCTTCCCACTTCCTCTAAGGTGCGGCTTCGTCCGTCTTCTAGTCCAAATCTCAGTTGAAGCACCCGCTGCTCGCGAGGGGTAAGGGTAGACAGCACCTCATTAATCTGCTCCTTGAGCAGTTGCCTCGATGCTGCATCTGGGGGTGGCAAAGCATTATGGTCTTCTATGAAATCGCCTAAATGACTATCCTCCTCCTCGCCTATGGGTGACTCCAGCGATACCGGTAATTGCGCTATCTTGGCTATCTCTCTGACCTTCTCCTGAGGTATGTCCATCCCCTCACCGATTTCTTTAGGGGTAGGCTCTCGCCCGTATTCTTGGGCTAGGCGGCGACTTACCCTCAGCAGTTTATTAATAGTTTCAATCATATGCACTGGGACGCGAATGGTACGGGCTTGGTCAGCTATAGCTCGGGTGATAGCTTGGCGAATCCACCAGGTGGCATAGGTGCTGAATTTATAACCTCGCCGATAATCGAATTTCTCTACCGCTTTGATCAGCCCGATATTTCCCTCCTGGATAAGGTCGAGGAGTGACATCCCCCGTCCAATGTGTTTCTTGGCCACGCTGACTACCAAACGCAGGTTGGCTCTGGTGAGGTGGTTTTCTGCCTTCTTAGCCTCCCACTCAATATGTTCCAAGTAGGCTTGGAGTGGCTCCTCCTGAGCCCTGATGGAATCGGTGAAGTCAGGATCTCTCACCAGATTTTCTATCTCGGCCGGGGAGATGCTATCTTCAATAGCATCAAGGACTTCCTTTGGTAGCAGATTGCTGTTTAAAGAGAAATTAACAAGAAGGTGCCCTGTGTCCGTTATGGACTTACCTGTCTTTTGAGCAATGGTCTGGATTAGTTGTTGGCTTATCTCACCGTCAATGCTAGCTCGCAGTTTAGCGTTGGGGAGGGTTTCCTTAAAGCTGGCGGTAGAGGTTAAATTAAGCTGTTCCAGGATGATAGGGATGATAGCGGAAGCTTCCCCTACTTCCCTGAGCATAGCAAGCACTGTTTCACTTGCCGAAGGCTCCCTTCCATATATTTGCTGCAGGTTTTGTTTAATTTCGGTTATGCGTTTGGCCTCTGCTATCTTTCTAGACAGGGTCCGTTCCTCCTTAGCGGTGAGAAGGGGCACCCTTCCAATTTCGTGAAGGTATATACGAACTGGGTCATCTACTACCTCTTGCTCTCCCGGTTGTTCTGGTGGTATTGCTAAATGGTAGGCTTCGTGTGGATGAAACGCAGTGTTTAGCCCTTCATTTGGGCGCGATTGCTTCTTATTCCGATTTCGAGTGGGGAACTTTGGGGATTTCTCATTGTTTTCTGAACTCATTTCTCCCCTCCTTTACTCCTCACCTTTCGCCCTTTTGCAGCGAAAACCTCTCCTAGTTGAACGCTAACTTCTATTCCCTGCTCCTCGAGCTTAGCCAGCTCAGCAGCGGCACCGCCTTGCTCCCTCGCTAGGTCTAATGCTGCCTCTCTCTTTGTCGCTAAACTGCGGAGGAACTTTTCTCGCAGGCGAAGGACGCAATTAGCATATTTCTCCTCTATCTGGTTGGGGGGTAGGCTTTTGGCTGCCAGGCGGTCAACATACTCCCGGATTGTCGGGTCAAGCTGCTCCTTAAGGGATGATAGGTCATCAACCTTTTGCCAGGCGACAAAGATTTCACGGTTTTCGCTATTCTCAAAGTGTTCCGGCAAGGGATGCTGGCTTGAACCTCTAAGCTCAGGGTGCTGGAGTAATAGTTCAAGGCAGTATTCCTCGCGGGGGCTGGCAAAAACCGGACGCAGAGCTTGGGCGATGGCTTCTTGCCTTGGCTCTTCGGCTTGGCGTCTGCCCCGGCTTGGTTTAATTCTACTTAGAGCAGCCTCTAATTTATCATAGCCAGTTCCTGTTAGCTTGGACAGTTTGTGGAGGTAGTGGTCGCGGCGTGTATCATTTTTTATCTTGGCGACAGTTTCTAGTAGCTTCTGTACAGCCAAAGACTTACCCTGGGCTGTATTAAGGTCAAGTTCGGCAGCGACCCTATTGAAGGTGTAATCGACTACAGGTAATGCCTCGTCCAGCAGCTTTTGCCACAGTTGCGTGTCTTCTTTAATCACATCATCGGGGTCTCTTCCAGCAGGCAGAATTAGAACCTTTACTTCAATGTCAGATATACACGCATATGTTAGTATTTTAGGACGCTCCTTTCTGGAACTAGGGTCAAAAATGGGTATTGCATCCTTATCCAATGACTCCCTGGATGTTCTTTCCACGCGTAACATAGCCTCCATGCCAGCAGCGTCAGCATCCATTGCAAAAACCATCGTCTTGGTTAACTTCTTTAAAGTATCAAACTGCTTCTCGGTAACTGCGGTTCCCATGGAGGCAACCACATTGTCGAAACCATTTTGGTGGGCGGTGATAGCGTCCATATAGCCCTCTACAATTACCACCATTTCTTGCTTTCTAATAGCTGCTTTAGCCAAATTTATCCCGTATAAACCCCCGCTCTTATCAAAGATCGGTGTTTCGGGGGAGTTGAGATATTTGGGCATTGAATCGTCAAGCGCTCTTGCCCCAAAGCCGATAACGCGCCCCCTGATATCACATATGGGGAACATCAACCGATTGCGGAATCGGTCATGGGTTCCTCCCCCTTCACTCTCTATTACCAAACCTGCGACCGATAATTCCGCTTCAGTATAGCCTATGTCCAGCAGGTGTTGCTTTAGCGCTTCCCATTTATTGGGACTGACGCCCAGTTGAAACTCAGTCACCGTTTTTATTGAGAGACCGCGGCTGGCAACATAGCTTCGTGCCTTTTCACTCTCTGGAGACTGGAGGAGCAAATCGTGGAAGTATTGGGCTGCTGCCTGATTAACCTGATATAGCCTCTCCTTCTCCTTAGCTTTTGGTTCAGATTTGGTGCTGAGGGTAACCCCTGCCTTCTGGGCGAGAAGACGCAGCGTCTCCCCGAAGTCGATGCCCTCCTTTTTCATTACGAAGGAGAAGACATCGCCTCCGGTATTGCAGGCGCCAAAGCAGTGCCAGCTCTGCTGCTCAGGATAGACAAAGAACGAGGGGTGCTTTTCACTGTGGAAAGGGCACAGCCCTCTCAAGGTTCGCCCCGATTTGGTTAGACGAACATACTGGCCGACCACGTCAACAATGTCAATCTTCTGCTTTACCTCGTCGATAACGCTCATCTTGTTATGTACTACCTCTCTCTTTATCCACCACCGACATCAATAACTGACATTGCTTTGTAAGGTCTATGAGTAATATAGCCCACCATGTCTTTAACCACTGCCATAGTAGGGTCGGCAACAATCCACATGCCAGTGGTATACTTTTCGGGTAGAATTTGCGAGCTTGCCTGGTCAAAGTAATAGAAGCGAATCCCCCTGCTCATCCCTAATATCTTTAGCATAATCTTTTCCTCAACAGTAAATGAATCCGCGTCTTTTGAATAGTAGACGAGACAGGTCATGTGGTCAACTGTCAGGTCGTCATCCGTGTCGATATTGGCTATAGCGGCATCTAACCCAACCGATTCATACATGCTGGCTAGCAGGATAGAGAAGTCGTCACAATCACCGCCTTTGATTTGTAGGGTTTCATGGGCATAGGCAGGATAGTCATGTCTCCTGGGGTCGCTAACATAGCTGATATTATTGGCTACCCAGTAGTTGATTTTCCAGATTTTCCAGGCTTCAGAGTTAGCCTCTATGTCAGCGGGTGAATCCTGAACTGCTGACACTGCTGCGTTTCGAACCATTGGGTTTGCTGGCTCTACATACTCACTAATGTCATTAGTTCGTCCCTCCTCCGGAGGTTGAGGCAAGCTAGAACCGGAGGTGGTATATTCACTTGGAGGCGATGGGGCAACTTCACTGGGAGCTGGCGTAGGGGGTTCGCTAGAAGGAGTTCCTTTATCTGGCGCACAGGCTAATCCACCGAGAATCAGTAAACCAACAAAAGGTCCCAGGATTACTCCCAAGGCTAACCAAAGCCATGGTCGTATTTTTCGCTTCGGTTCAACTGCGACTCCCTTATCAACAACCCTCATCTTGTGTACTGCCCTCACCCTTTAAAACATCTCTGATTGTTTAATTTTCTCTTTCACTAGCGTCAGCTCTTCTGCCATCCTTAGTGCGTACTGGTCGGTCATGCCGGCGATGTAGTCAACCACCCTCCGTTCTACTTCATCACTGTGGAGGCGGTATTCTGATGGCAGCTTGTCTTCATGCTCTTTGAAGTATTGGTATAGCAGCCGAATCACCTCTCTCGCCCTTTCTGTTTTCTCTTGGGCTGAGCGCAGGTCGTACACTTTGTCAAAAAGGAATTTATGTAAGGTATTGGTCGCCTCCAGGACCTCAGGGCTCATCCCTATTGCGGGGCTGCCCTCTGCTTCTGTCTCCTGACCACTGGCTGCCCATGAGTGCTCGATAATGTCACAGACCATAGTATTTACCCGTTGCGAGTGTGATAAACCCAATACCTTAACCGCCGAGAGTGGCAAATCACCATCGGTGATGAGGTCGGCTCTTACCGCATCGCCGATGTCATGGTTGATGTAGGCCACGATATCGGCAATTTTACATACCTCGCCTTCTAGGGTCTTCACCTTCCCCCAACCTCGCCCCAGGATTTCTGCCCTTGTCTTAGAGTGATTAACAATACCGTCTCTCACCTCCGAGGTAAGATTGAGCCCATGACCATCATTTTCCAGCAGGTCAACAACGCGCAGGGATTGCTCATTATGCCTGAATCCCCGGTGATAGAGTTCATCTAGCACATCCTCTCCCACATGACCGAAAGGGGTATGCCCCAGGTCATGCCCTAAGGCGATAGCCTCGGTCAGGTCCTCGTTAAGGCTCAGGGCGCGAGCTATGGTGCGCGCTATTTGGGAGACCTCCAGGGTGTGGGTCAGCCGTGTCACATAATGGTCCCCCAGCGGGGCAATGAAAACCTGTGTCTTATGCTTGAGGCGGCGAAAAGCCTTGCTGTGGATGATGCGGTCTCGGTCCCGCTGGAAGGCAGTGCGTATCGGACATGGCTCTTCAGGCTTGAGCCTTCCCTGCGACAATTTACTTTTCGCTGCGTATGGCGATAGGTTTTCTTCCCTTTCCTCACCTAGCTGGCGAATATTAAGCCGACTAATCATCGAAGTTTCAGCTTCTTCTCCACCCCAGCAATTATTTCTCTGGTCTTGTCAATCATGTCTGGGCTTACTGAAACCGAGGTAATGCCCCACTTCACGAGCTTTTCGGTAAGCTCAGGGTAGAATGAGGGTGCTTGCCCACAGATAGAGGAGGTTATCCCCATGCTCTTGGATACCTTAATAAGCCGTTCCACAGCTATAAGCACAGCTTCATCCCGCTCATCAAAGGTATCGGCTAGTTTCTCGCTATCTCTATCAATGCCTAGGATGAGCTGGGTTAGGTCGTTGGAGCCGATGGATATGCCATCAATGCCAACCTCGATGAACTTTTCCAGGAGAATGAAGTTAGACGGCACTTCAGCCATCATCCATATCTTGAAATCTTGGGAGCGCTTTAGCCCTGTGGATTCCATAATTTTTACGGTTCCAGCCAGCTCATCGACGGTGCGGACAAAAGGAATCATAACCCATAGGTTAGGGTAGTCCTTTCTTACCCTCTTAATGGCTTCTAATTCCATGTTGAACACATCAATGTCAGTGATATATCGAGATGCTCCCCTGTAGCCAAGCATGGGGTTCTCCTCAACCGCTTCATACTTTTCGCCGCCTTTGAGGGTTCTATACTCGTTGGTTTTGAAGTCATTGGTTCTGTAGACTACGGGTCGGGGGTCGAACGCCTTGGCAAACTTAGTCAGCCCCTGGGCAAGCTTGTCCACAAACTCGTGCCCCCGGTTTTGGCTAAGCATATAGTTGGGGTGGTCACCAATCCCGGCAATAATGAACTCGGCTCGAAGTAAACCAACCCCATCTACGTCACGAGCTGCCACTCTCTCGGCTATCTCTGGCTCTGCCAAATTCACATAAACCTTTGTCCTCGTCTTAATTTTTTCCTTGGGCATAGCGGCAGAGGGGGCTGCCTTTTCCTCGGCTACCCTCCCTTCGTAGACCTTGCCTTGTGAACCGTCTACGGTGATTATCTGTCCATCACTGAGGACAGAGGTGGCTTGCCCGGTACCGACAACACAGGGTATGCCTAGCTCTCGGCTGACGATAGCGGCGTGTGCTGTCCTCCCCCCGCGGTCGGTGACGATAGCTGCTGCCCGTTTCATTGCCGGGACAAAGTCGGGGGTGGTCATTTCAGCCACTAGAACCTCCCCCTGTTTTACCTTGTCTATTTGGGAG
>DAOWAU010000031.1 GCA_030634425.1 Dehalococcoidia bacterium | reverse complement strand
GCCGTGATGCACTTTATCCCTTCATAACCAGCAGCGTAAGCCATAGCCTCGTCAAGGACGGCGGTGATTATACCACCGTGGATAACCTCTGCCCAGCCTTGATGCAACCTGTTTGGGGTAAACTCTGTTCTGACCGCCTTGCCATCCCACTTGAACTTCAGCTTCAGTCCAATGGAGTTATTCTTCCCACAGCCAAAGCACAAATCGCTGTAGAACACCGATTTTGGGGGTTCGGCTACCATTCTATAGTCTCCATTCTTTAGTTTATCCTTCGCTCTCGGCTTTCCAGCTGGGAATTACTTCTGTGGCTTGAGCTTCGGCTACTGGTGTGCCATCCAGCAAGGTCATCTTTGCTTCAATCTCAACGAGTCTTCGTACTTCCTTGGTCACCGAGGCGGTGACGATGACAGGCTCGCCTACTGAAAGCGGGCGCTTGAATTTAATTAGCATGGTGCCGGTGACACACTTTATCCCCGCACGGTAGGCGGCTTGGCCCATTGCTTCATCAAGAATGGTGCTTATAACGCCACCGTGGATAATACCTGTGAAACCTTGGTGGAACTCGTTAGGGGTAAACTTTGCCTTGGCTGTTTTACCATCCCACTTGAAATTCAGCTTTAGACTAAAGGGGTTATTCTTCCCGCAGCCGAAGCACATATCGGTGGTGATGATTGATTTTTGTGGTTTTGCTGCCATTTTTTGCCCTTCCCTTATCGATGCTTACGCTTGGTAATCGGTGGTCGTCTGAGGTATAGCGGGTGTAAGGTGGCTGGGTTATCATGGTCGCCTGCTTCTAGTCGTTTTTGCCCCAGTTCGGCTAAGAAGCCGGCTCGTCGCAATCGGGCAGGCGACGATGATATTATTGCTCTTTGCTTGAGCTGCTTTTTAATCTCTCCGGCGATAGATGTCACGAATTCGCCGCAAAATATGGTTTTGCTGGTTATCTGTGAGCACAGAGTTTCCACAGTGGTTATATGCTCAGCAGCGAGCTGACACCACTCGTTGTTTTTCATCTGGTATATAGCGGTGGCGATCTCTCCTCTGCCGGCATTGAATATGGGACAAATAGGCAAATCAGCTTCAGCATGCTGGTATGCTTCTACTTCTAGGGTACTGATGCCAACTATAGGGATACCCAAGCTGAATGCCAACCCTTTGGCAGTGCTGACTCCAACTCGTAATCCATTGAAGCTCCCTGGCCCCCTGGCTACAATGATACTGCCGATGGATTGAAGACTGGACCTAGTCTGATTCAGCAGGTCGGTTAGACGAGGTAGCAGTTCAACGGAGTGGTTTTCTTCACAGCGCCAGGTTAATTCAGCCAGCGTTTCGCTGTCTTGAACCAGAGCCAGACTAGCTGTGTCTGTTGAAGTATCTATCGCCAGTAGCATCGGTTTTGTTCCAGCACTTTCTATAGATTGAGGGAAAGGGGCTTCAGTTGGCCCAGTAATTCTTGATAGCGTTTCCCTCTGGGTTTGAATTGAAGGCTGCGCTCAGTATCAGAAAGAAAGTCTATTTGAATCAGCAGATGCTCTGTTGGTAACAGACTCAATGCTTTCTCTGCCCATTCTACCACACAGGCACCTTTACCGTATAGATAATCGCCTAGCCCCAGGTCCTCAATCTCTTCTAAATGGTCTAGCCGAAACAGGTCTATATGGTATAGAGGCAATCTGCCATGGAGCTCCCTGACAATGACAAAGGAGGGGCTTAGGGCATATTCCTTGATATTTAGCCCCCAGGCAATACCCTGAGTGAGGCAGGTCTTGCCCGTTCCCAATTCGCCAACAAGGAGGAAAACATCGCCGGGCAGGGCTAACTCGCCAATACGGACCCCAATCTTTTGGGTCTGCTCCGGGCTATGGCTAATTAAATCAAGGTGACTCGTCTTCATTTGGCGATAAAGTGCTCCCAGCCCTTCTTAGGTATGCTGACCGGCTTTCCCTTGCTATCAACCAAGGTTATCTTGCTTGCCTTATCAGCCACGATTTCACCAATTACAGTTATGGGACATTTTGCTTTGGCGCTTAGACTGTCAATGACTTCAGTGCTTGCGGTGAACAAAAGCTCGTAATCCTCTCCTCCTGCTAGTGCCAGCTCAGGTGCCCTATCACTGAAGTTAGCCCTGACTGCGGGCTGAATAGGGACGCGGTCAACCTCTATTCGAGCGCCAACTTGGCTTGCTTGGCATATATGGTTTAGGTCTGAAACCAGCCCGTCGCTGATATCTATAGCTGCCCTCACTCCCTGGTCTATGAGCAGCTGCCCTTCAGCTATTCGGGGGTAGGGGTGGAGAAAAGCCTTCTTGAGACAGGCGGTGGTTTCGGGGTCAAATTGAAGTTTCTTGGTGAGCATTTCCCAGCCAGCGGCAGCAGCGCCTAAGTATCCAGTAACGGCTACCTTGTCGCTGACCTTGGCTGCTGAGCGGGTAAGGATATGTTTATTTTGGTTTTTCATACTGCCAAAGACGGTGGCAGTGATAGCTATCAGTGGTGCGCTGCTGGTATCGCCGCCAGCTATAGCCACGCCGAACTGCTGTGCCAGCTCAATCATCCCCTGGTAGAGGGCGGCGACATCGTCCACTTCAGTGTGGTCGGGCAGGGCTAACGATACCAAAGCGTATCTGGGGACACCACCCATAGCGGCAATATCGCTCAGGTTGATGGCTAGTGCTTTCCACCCCAGTCCGTGCCATGGGGTGATGGCTAAGGAGAAGTGGATATCCTGGATGAAGGAGTCAACGGTAGCCAATTGGGTGGGGGTATCACTGTGCCAAACAGCAGCATCATCACCGATACCGAGAATCAGTTGTGGAGATGCTATCTGTTTACCTTGAGCGTGGCGAACCATTTTGGCCAGGAGGTCAATCAGTCCAAATTCTCCTAGCTCTGAGACCTTCATGGTCGAATTATAACACCCTTATATTGGGGTCACAACCAAGTCTTAGAACCACATGGTACCGTCGGCCTCGAGAACGAGGTCGTTCAGCGTGGCTGCACCCACAATCTTAGCCTCTGGAATGAAGTCCCCCCGGTTCATACCGAGCAACTGGGTGCTCTGCTCACAGACCATTAATTTGACTCCGGCGGCAATTGCCTGGTCCATTATCTCCTTCACCGTGGGGAAGTTGCCCTCTTTGACCGTTTCCGCCATGCCTTTCTTTACCACCGTTACTCCCAGGCCAAGGAAATAAATGGTAGCGTCAATATCCATCGCTTTGGCAGTCATGCCTAGGACGAAGGGCGAGTAAAGACGCTTTGGCGTATCAACACCGCTGGTTTGAACGTAGAGGATATGCTTTTTCTTCTCAGCCATGGCCAATCTCCTATTTTTCTTTCTGTATGAGAAATCTCAAGCCTTCATCGGTTTTCTCTATAGCAAGTATTTTCTGCCCAGCCCGCTTGGACCAAGCCTTGATGTCCTCCTCAGCAGCGGGGTCATCGGCCAGTACCTCCAGGGTCTGACCAACGGCAAGTTTGTCCATTGCCTCTCTGGTGTGTAGCACTGGCGTGGGGCAGTAGAGACCTATGCAATCTAGGGTTTGATGAACCCGCTTCGGCGACTTAGAAGACATGCCTTACTCCCCCCTTAGGCTTTCTCGGCCTTAATCTCAGCCCCGCAATGGGGGCAGACCTTCTTGTCCCGGGGTATCGACTCCCGACACTCGGGGCAGTAAAAAATGGTTATTTTGCACACCTGGCAGTAGGGGAACAATGCTTCCATTATCTCCTCGTCACAGTAGGGGCAAAAAAAGCGCTCTTTATCTGTTTTACATTCAGCCTCCATTATTGCTTGCCTCCCTTCGCTTTTTTCTTTCTGCCCAGATAGTCTTGTATCGCTTTGTTTAGAGCTTGGGCGCCCAAATTGGAGCAGTGAAACTTTTGCTTGGGCAGTCCCTCCAGCTCATCAGCCACCGAGCGAGGGGTGATTTTCATCGCTTCCTCCAGCGTCTTTCCCTTAGCCATCTCACTAACCATGCTGGAAACGGCGATGGCTGCCCCGCAGCCGAAGGTCTTGAATTTGACATCCTCCAGGCGGTTGTCCTTGACTTTAATAAAGAAGGTCATCATATCTCCACATATGGGATTGCCTACCTCCCCCATGCCATCGGGATTCTCAATCTCCCCTACATTACGGGGGTTCATGAAGTGGTCCATTACCTTTTCACTATAGATCGGCATACTATTTGCCTCCTTTGTCCTCTCTGGTAAATTTAGCATAAAGTGGTGACATCTGTCGCAGTCTATCCACAATGGGAGGCAGCACCTCAAGGACGTAGTCTACATCTTGGAAGATATTATCTATACCAAAGCTGAAGAGGAGGGAACCCTGGGCCAGCGCATGAGGCAATCCTATGGCGATAAGCACGTGGGAGGCTTTCAATGCTCTTGAGGTGCATGCTGAGCCACTGGTGACAGCCACCCCTTGGCTATTTAACAACATAAGCATAGCTTCACCCTCGATAAACTCCACGCAGAAGCTGGCATTGCCCGGAAGTCGATGCTGAGGGTGACCGGTGACCACCACATGGTCAATCGCAGCCGGCAATTCCGTCAGCAAGCGGTCGCGGAGTTGAGTGAGATGCTCTGTTCGGGCTGTCATGCTGGCTTCGGCTAGTTCAGCCGCTTTGCCTAGGCCAGCAATGGCGGGGACGTTCTCCGTGCCAGCACGCCGACCCCTCTCTTGTACACCGCCATCGAGGAAGGGGATAATGCGTACTCCTTTGCGTACCCAGAGGGCGCCCACTCCCTTGGGGCCATAGAACTGGTTCCCTGCTAGGCTCAAAGCGTCCGCTCCCAGCTCCTTTACGTCGACGGGAATAGTTCCCGCCGCAGCTACGGCATCGGTGTGGAAGATTGCATTGCTCTCCTTGGTTATCTTGGCGATCTCCTGTATCGGCTCTATAGTGCCCACCTCGCTGTTGGCGTGCATGATGGATACCAGCACGGTGTCTTTTCTTAAGCTCTTGCGCACATCCTCAGGGTCAACCATCCCGTACTTATCCACCGGGACCAGGCTCAGCTCAAATCCCCACTTTTCCAGTGTTTTCGCTGAGTGCAGTACTGAGAAGTGCTCAATAGCTGAGGCTACTATATGCTTGCCTTTATTTTGCTGTGCCAGCGCCAGCCCTTTAATGGCAAAATTGTTGCTTTCCGTGCCACTGCCGGTGAAGATTACCTCATCGGTATTGGCTCCGATAAGCTGAGCCACCTGGGTTCGGGCAGTTTCCATGGCTTCCCGAGCAGCGTCTCCCCACTCGTGAATACAGGATGGGTTACCAAAGGCTTCTCCTAAGTAGGGGAGCATCGCCTCACGAACCTCGGGGAGAAGAGGAGTGGTGGTAGCATGGTCTAGATATACCTTCCTCATCTCTCTACATCTCCCTCGCTGTGTGAGCTGTGTGGGATAGCAAATTATAGCACTCTTATATCGGACTCACAACTTTAGCCCTAGCCATATCGGGTAAAAACTGTTATATTTTTATAGGATGCGTTACGCCATTATTGCTGATATTCATGCTAATCTAACTGCTTTTACCGCAGTGCTGGAGGATATTGAGCACAGGGGAGGGGTGGAGGAGCTGCGGTGTTTAGGCGATATTGTCGGCTATGGGCCCGACCCTCACCAGTGCATCGAGCTTTTGCGTCAGCAAAAACATATCTGTGTTGCCGGCAATCACGATTTGGCAGCAATAGGCAAGGTCGATCTCGATAATTTCAATCCTGATGCCTCTGCTGCCTGCCGCTGGACAGCCAAGCAATTAACTGCGGGAGATGTCGTCTATCTTCATGGATTGCCCTCAGTTATTGAGAAAGAGGATTTTACTTTAGTGCATGGTAGCCCCAGGGAGCCTATCTGGGAATATCTCCTGTCAGTTAGCAGTGCTAAGGAGAATTTTACTCGCTTCCACTCGCCGTTTTGTCTGGTGGGCCATTCTCATGTGCCTATGGTGTTCAAGTGTGCTGAGGAGGGAGAGTGCTCCTGTAGCTCCTTCTCGCCTGATATTGCTCTCGTCCTTGGTAAGCAGAGATTGATTATCAATCCTGGTGGGGTAGGACAGCCTCGAGATGGCGACCCCCGGGCCAGCTATGCCATCTGTGATACTGAGTCTAAGATGGCTCGGCTCTATCGTGTTCCATATGATATTGGAGCCACCCAGAATAGGATGGCAAGGCAGAACTTGCCTGTGCGCCTGGTGGCTCGCCTGAGCCATGGTCTGTGAGCGAGTTCGGGATTTCTGAGCCGAGCTAGGTCTATAGGAGGTATTACCTGAAAACGCAATCGCTTTTGACTCAAACTAAGGGGCTACTGCGTCACTTTGACCTTCGGGCGAGAAAGAGGCTGGGGCAGCACTTTCTTATTGATGAAGAGGTGCTCAAGTTTATTCTCTCAGCTGCTGAGCTCGCCCCCACCGATGTTGTTATGGAGGTAGGCCCCGGTCTTGGTGTGTTGACTAAAGAACTGGCTAAGAAGGCTGGTTGGGTGGTTACCATTGAGCTGGACAATAAGCTGGCTGCTATGTTGAAACAGACCCTGGCTTCTTTTAAAAATGTTGCTGTTATCAATGAGGATGTGCTCGAAATTTCCCCGGAAGCCTTACTCCGGGAGCAACGTGAGAGGTTTTCTCCGGCGATAAACCCTTCTCGCTATAAGGTGGTGGCTAACCTTCCGTATTATATTACCTCGCCTGTTCTACGCCATTTCCTTGAAGCTTCATTCAAGCCTCAAATTATGGTGGTAATGGTGCAGAAGGAGGTGGCGGAGGCTATCGTGGCTGAGCCTGGTGGTATGAGTGTGTTGAGTATTAGCGTGCAGTTTTATAGTCAACCGGAGATAGTCGGCTATGTACCCGCCCGCTGTTTTTATCCCGTGCCAGAGGTGGATTCTGCTATATTAAGGGTGACTCTATATGCTAAACCAGCGGTGGATGTAACCGATGAAAAAAGTTTCTTCGGGCTGGTGCGGGCTGGTTTTGCCGCTCCCCGTAAGCAAATATGTAATTCTTTAACTCAGGGTCTGGAACTGCCCAAGGCTGATGTTTTCTCCTTATTGAGGAAGGTGGAAATAGCACCGCAACGGAGGGCTGAGACACTGACTCTTGACGAGTGGGCACAATTATGGCAAGTATTTACACAGGTAGAGAGGGGTTTAGTATGTTGACAGTTCTGGCACCGGCTAAGCTGAATCTAACCCTTGAGGTTCTGGCTAAGCGTCCCGATGGTTTTCATGAAATCCGCAGTGTTGTCCAGACCATAAATCTATACGATAGTCTGCGCTTCCAGTTGAATGAGAATGTCGAGTTCGATTGTGCTGACCCTTCTTGGATTCCAGAGGTGAGCTTGGTATCTAAAGCGGTCGATTTGCTACAAAAGACTACGGGGTGCTCCAAAGGGGTTAAGATAGAGATTGATAAGCGTATCCCATTGGTTTCAGGATTAAGCGGGGATAGCAGTGACGCCGCAGCCGTCCTGGTTGGGCTTAATAAGCTTTGGGAATTGGGGCTATCCTTGTCAGAATTACTTGAGCTGGCCCCCCAGTTGGGTTCAGATGTAGCCTTCTTTCTTTATGGTGGCACAGCTCTGCTGAAGGGTAGGGGGGAGGTGATAACTTCTCTTCCTTCCTTCCCCCATATGAGGGTGGTGGTGATGTTGCCGCCTGT
>DAOWAU010000098.1 GCA_030634425.1 Dehalococcoidia bacterium | reverse complement strand
GTGGAGTATGGCATTGTAGATGAAGTCCTACAACCGGCAAAGGCGATAGCCAAGGTTGATAAAACTAAGGGCAAGCCGGCAAAAGAATAGCCCTTACAGTTGCTTCGAATAGAGCTCCTTATAGCGCTGAGATAGCTGGTCGAGGGTGGGCAAACCCTCTCTGGCTCCTATCTTGCCGATAGAGAATTGGGCTACAATGTTGCCAAGATGGCCACACTCACTGAGTCCTTTTCCATTAATTAGACCAAAGAGAAAACCTGTAGAGAAAGCATCACCAGCGCCAGTAGTATCTGCGGGGGGCACCGCATCTTGACTGCTAGGTTGAATGGCATATTCAGACTCAACATCCCTAATGTAACCGACAGCAGTAACTGCTTTACACCCACTGCCTGTGCTTAACTCCAGCTTCTGTCCTCTGCCCAGGGTGGCCACAATAATAGAGCATCCCTGCTCGAGGCAGATTTCAGCCCCGTTGATGACATCCTGCCCAGTCAGTTGCTTTAGTTCATCGCGGTTAATAAAGAGGATATGAGTCCTGCCTAATATTGAAGCCAGAGCCTTGAGTCCCTTAGCGGCATACAGTGCCCCGGGGGCAAAACTGAGCTTTACAGATGGAGCTAATTTGCCCATCAACTCCAGCAACATCTTGAACTGCCCGTCACCAGCAAAGGAAGAGACATGAAGCATCCTTGCCTGGTTCATGTAGGTCACATCCAAATCATCCATAGTTAGCAGGTTATTGACACCGGGGATGACATAGAGTGAACGCCTGCCCAGCCTATCACTGAGGCTCACCACTGAGCCGGTCTTCGCCTCTGGCTTTATCCTGATTTGAGAGGTATCCACCTCTGCCTTTTGGAAATCCTGTATCAGTAATTTGCCTTCGCCATCATCACCAACGACACCGCTGAAGCCAGCGTTTACCCCCAGCCTAGCCAAGCCATAAATGGTATTGGCTGCTGAGCCGCCGGGGGACGATTTGGTCTCGGTTACTACGGTCTCTCCATCCTCAAGGATGTGCTCTACCTTGTATAGGTAGTCCATATTCAGCGCACCCAGTCCAACTACCTCAATGTCGCTCATAGCTTACCCCAGCTTGCCCGCTTCCTCTCTGACCACACCCCTTATTTTCTTATGAATTTTAACGACCTCGTCTATATCCTTTCTCCCCGATAGCCAGTGAAAGTGGCCTCTATCTCCTGTTCCTCCCCTTTTCTCCTTCGCCTTTACTATCTTCTCTACCGCTCTTCGCCTCCCCTTATGCCATGCCTCAAGCACCTCGGTCAGGTCACTGAGCATTGTGGATGCCAAGCTCATAGTTGAATAGGGCAGGGCATACTCGTTAGCATTAAAAGCAATGGCTAATCCCCCTGCCCCCTCCACTGCCTGAAGCATCCTGAAATCGGTAATGCTATCACCTATTACCACCCAATCGGATAATGGCTGGTCATACTTATCAGCAAACCTGTTCAAAGCGGCTACCTTACGCCGTCCACCTACCGGCTTTACCACCTTTATTACCTCACCCAGATCGGTGGCGGGGAGTTTATCCCAGAAGAAGTAATCCAAGCGCTGTTTAATCTTATCATCATCGTCAAATGGGCGCATGGTTAGAATTTCTTCCTCAGTCTGCTGCAATA
The DNA here is from genome assembly GCA_030634425.1 of Dehalococcoidia bacterium. Next base: position 1,755 of record DAOWAU010000098.1, on the reverse strand, counting down.
GGGCAGAGTCTTCTTTACATAATGTTAAACGCAATCTTTCTCCAGGGAATGGGGTGCAAGATACGTTATGAGCGAAAATACCCAGCTTGTGGGCGATATGAAGGGCATACTGCTCGTAGCTGGTGCTGATACAAAATACCTTCCAGACCTTAGTTTGAAGCCAGGAGATAAGCTTTTCAGCACCGCCAGTCAAGCCGGCTTTGCCAGCTAAGTCCGCAATGTTGTTCTCTGTGATGTTATGAAGGACAAGGAAGGGCACGATAAGAGCCAGAGTATCCCCAGGCTCATAATCCTCTCTTTCCTCCAGTGCAAGCAAATCATCATAACGACTAATAACCTCAAAAACCCTATCCCCATTGGGGAAGAGCTTCATTAGCTCATAGGCATTATCCTGCGGTGACAGTGGTCCTTCCAAATCAAAACAGATAAAATTCACAGTCGATACACCTCTTCTACCAGTTCATTGATTTCATCAGTCAGGTTATAGCCGCCGATTGGCTTGCCATTGGAATCAGCGACTTTCCCCGCCGTTATCCTGACCTTTCCCTGGCTGAAAGCCTTCAGGGTAGATATTATCAGGGGGAATTCCCTGGCTAGTCCATATTCGCGGATGAGCTTGAATAGCGGGGCAGTTTCACCACGACCTTTAGGACTTGATGGTAGCTTTTCCCACTCTTGCCAATATCTATCAAATGGCTTGCCTCTGATAGGGAAGGCGCAGTAGGTTACCGGCGGCCCTTCATCTAGCTCAGGGGTTACCAGATGCATCATTACCCCCGTTTCTTTAGCCCTACTATCAATTAACTGCCAGATTACCTCCTGCCAGGTTCCCTTGGGTCCGCCTTGAGTTGCCGGATGAAGGTTAATCATGTTGTATCTCTGACACACCTCCCTGCCGACAATGAGCATATAACCAGCAAGGACACACAGGTCAGGATGGAAGTCCCGTAACCTCCTCATTACCTCTCGGTCATAGTCAAGCCTCCATTGAGGCAAACCTCCCTCCTGACAGCTACTGATTACGCTTTTCCTAGCCTTAAATTTCTGGTAGGAAAAAGCGACGACAGGAATGTGATAATCATCAACCAGCTTGAGGAATAAGTCGCTCTCTTCTGCTTCGCCGGGTTCACGGTCGCAGAAAACAAAGGCTATCTCAGCCTCGATCTCACCACGCTCGATGCTGCTCTGCGCTACCTGTAACAGCTCTCTAGCCGCCTTATCCCTGCCTGTAGAAAACCAGCCTAGTTGATACAAAGCTCACCCCTCTATTTTAAGATTGCTTTTTAGCCTTGCCCAGACACTATTAATATGAACTAGGGGATTTGTTCTATGCCCAAAAACCTTGCCCTCGGCTAAAGCATCCAGAAAGTCGTCCTTGCCGTTGAATTCAGGCATCTCCACATAGCCATTGCCTATTTCACAGGGAGTGTGGGCATCGCTTCCGGCACTTCCCGGGATACCATACTTCTGAGCAAAGATTTGGGCTTTAGCCGAAGAGCGGTGAAGAAGACTTCTTGCGTTAAATACCTCAATAATATCAATCTGTTCTACCATTTCTTCCAGTATATTAGTATCCAAAGCGGAGGCTCTGAATACAGAAAAGGGATGCGGGATGCATACCAGCCCACCCTGAGCCCTGATGCTGGATATGGTCTCCTCCGCAGATAGTCCACTAGATATGCCCTCTTTGAGAAACATGCCCATAATCTCGCCATGATGGGTTAGTATTTCCTCGGCTACAATTACCGGGAAGGG
>DAOWAU010000013.1 GCA_030634425.1 Dehalococcoidia bacterium | reverse complement strand
TCGCAGATGTCACTGGTTCGAGCTCAGTATCGCCCACTTGAGGGGACTCGAACCTACAACCTAGCGTTTATTGGCTCCAAATCGACATTTATTGCTGCTATCTTTTTCAAGCCTAATATGTATTGATATTTTATCCCGAAAATAGTAAAATCAGGGTGTCGGTTGACCTAGTGTCTTGACACCCTGATTCTTCTAAATATTCCCCGGCAGGGACGGTCTTTTGAAGCTGGTAGGCCGTACAGGTCTCGAACCTGTGACACCCTGATTAAAAGTCAGGTGCTCTACCAACTGAGCTAACGGCCCACATATCTAGCTTAGTTTAGCAAATGTTGGCTCTTCCGTGCAAGGCTTTACTGAAAGTACAAACTTCACTGGTCTCGTAGCAAAAGCTCCCTAAGAAGCAAGCTGAATTTTTCGATATGGTAATCAGCTAAACTGCGTAAAGTACAGGACTAAGCCCACACACAACAGACTTATACTAACTCCAAGCAATATATACCGGGTACGGCGTTGTTTGTTCATCTCTGCCACCACTGATGTATCTTGGGCGTTCCTTTTACAGTGTATCATAGTGAATATATGCCTTCCCGTCAAGCAGCTCGCATTCACAGTTGCGGGCGATATGCTTTATTGCTACAATTAGCTTGACAGGGCGGCTCTTCGCTGTTGTCATAAGGTGTGGCGGAGGGCTTTTATTTAGCTGGGAAAGGAGTGACAGAGATGAATCAACTTACAATGGTCACACTGACTGGCAGCCCACATGAACGTGGCTATCAACATGGGAAGACTCTGAAGGACGGAATCCACCGTTTCTATGAAGCGTGGACGAAGTTCTTGGAAAATGAGTCACCTTTCAAGCTCACTCAGACGGACCTCTTAACCTTTTCCCAAAAGAGCGAGTCTTATATCGAGCAATATGCTCCCGACATTTATGAGGAGATGAAGGGCATCGCCGAGGGAGCGGAGATCGATTTTGACAAGGTGCTCTTTATCAACTGTTTTGATGAGGAGTATGTTTTCCAAACAGTTCCTAAGCTTAAAGCTGGGATGACCGGGTCGTCTCCTCCTGGTGCTTTGCCGGCAGGCTGTACGAGCTTCGCCGCGTTTGGCGAGGCTACTACAGATGGAAAAGTCTACATCGGGCAGAACTATGATTACAGTGCTGTGTACTTTGAGCCGGTTGTCTTCAGGATTGGGATACGGGATGACGAGCCGGAACAGTTAGTCTACAGCCACATGGGAGTGGTCGGTATTAATGGGGTCAATGCTGCCGGGCTGGCGATTGTGGAAAATACCCTCGCGCCGTCTGATCTACAGCCAGGGGTTCCGTTCCCGGTTGTAATGCGGAAGGCTTTGCAGCAAACCAGACTCAGTGACCTCGTCGGAGCCATTGTCACGGCACCGCGGCTCTCTGGGCACAACTATGTTATTGGAACATCTTACGCAGCAGTTGATATCGAAACCAGTGCCACTAAGTACGAGTTTAACTACCTCCAAGACGGCATTTTTGGACACGCTAACCATTATGAATCCCCTGCAATGAAACATCTTGATCTCTTACCAGAATTGCTACCGGATACGCTGATACGATCCGGGCGGATGCTTCAGTTGTTGAAGGCTGAATCTGGCAAACTTGATCTCGAGGCACTTAAGGAGATCATGGGAGACCATGCTGACTATCCAGTCGGCATCTGCCGCCATGAGGACAAGCGACATGGCGAATTAGGCACACTATCTACCCTCATCTACCGGCCGGAGGATGGGTTGATGCTGGTTACATATGGCAATCCGTGCGTCAGCCCATTTCAAGAATTCACTATACCCACTGCTTAGCAATTCGGTTCAAATCTTTGGATGGAGTAGAGTGACCTCCTCCCAAGTTGCGAGCGATATGCTTTATTGCTACAATTAGCTTGATAGGGCGGCTCTTCGCTGTCGTCAGTTTGTAGCGGAGGGCTTTTATTTAGCTGGAGAAGCGAGTGGTAGCTGAGTATAACCCCCAGGAAATAGAGAAAAAGTGGCAGCAGAGGTGGGCTGAGGATAAGCTGTATCAGGTTACTGAGGAGAGCACCAAGCCCAAGTGGTATGCGCTGACCATGTTCCCTTATACCTCTGGTGACTTTCATATCGGGCACTGGTATGCTATGGCTCCCTCCGATGTTTATGCCCGGTTCAAGCGGATGCAGGGCTACAATGTGCTTCACCCCATGGGATTCGATGCCTTTGGGCTCCCTGCCGAGAATGCGGCTATCAAACATGGTATTCACCCTTTTACCTGGACCATGCAGAACATAGACAATATGCGCCGTCAGCTAAAGAGCCTTGGTGCTATTTACGACTGGGATCGTGAGGTAATCACCTGTCAGCCTGAGTATTATAAGTGGACACAGTGGTTCTTTTTGAAACTGTATCAGGCTGGTCTGGCTTATCGAGACAAAGCCTCAGTTAATTGGTGCTCTCGCTGTCAGACGGTGCTGGCTAATGAGCAGGTGGTGACTGGGGGCTTATGTGAGCGCTGTGGGGCGGTGGTTATCAGCCGAGATTTGGAACAATGGTTCTTCCGTATCACTAAATATGCTGATGAGCTGATGGAGCACGATGGCATTGACTGGCCGGAGCGGATAAAGACGATGCAGAAGAACTGGGTGGGTAAGAGCATGGGCACCGAGATTTCCTTCGCTCTTGACTACCCTGGGGTAGAGGAAAAGGAGATTCGGGTATTTACTACCCGCCCTGATACTACCTTTGGGGTTACCTTTATGGTTCTGGCCCCAGAGCATCCCCTGGTGGCTAAGCTAACCTCACCGGAGAAAAAGACTGAGGTTGAGGACTACATTGCTCAGGTGCGACAGCGCAGCGAGATTGAGCGGCAGTCCACGGAGAAGGAAAAGGAGGGGGTGTTTATCGGGGCTTATGCCGTAAACAGGCTTAATGGTGAAGCGGTGCCCATCTGGATTGCCGACTATGTGTTGATGAGCTATGGCACCGGGGCGGTAATGGCAGTGCCAGCTCATGATGAGCGCGACTTTGCTTTTGCCAAAAAGTATAACCTGCCGATAAAGGTAGTGATAGCTCCGCCGGATTGGCGGAGAGGGGAGTTGGAGGAGGCATATATTGAGCCAGGCACTATGGTGAACTCGGGGCAGTTTGATAGATTCCCCAGCGAGCAGGGGATGGAGGCTGTTTCCGATTTTCTGGAGAAGAAGGGCTGGGGGAAGCGGGCCATAACCTATAAGCTTCGTGATTGGCTTATCTCCCGACAGCGTTACTGGGGAGCACCAATACCGATGGTCTATTGTGAAAAGTGTGGTGTCGTCCCTGTCCCTGAGCAGGACCTGCCGGTACTGTTGCCTGAGAATGCCGAGTTTAAGCCTACCGGTGAATCCCCGTTGAAATATTGTGAGGAGTTTGTCAATACTACCTGTCCCCGGTGTTCATCCCCAGCCAAGCGGGAAACCGATACCATGGATACCTTTATGTGCTCGTCATGGTATTTCTTGCGTTATGCCAGCCCTTACTGGGATGCTGCTCCTTTTGATGCCGACAAGGTAAAGTATTGGCTACCGGTGGACATGTATAGCGGGGGTGCTGAGCACGCTGTTATGCACCTCTTCTATGCCCGCTTCTTTATCAAGGCGCTTCGGGATATGGGGCTGGTGGACTTCGGCGAGCCATTTACTCATCTGTTTAACCAGGGAGTTATCATTGTTGAGCGCCAGAAGATGAGTAAGTCGCGGGGCAATGTAATTACCCCCGATGAGTATGTCTCTGAGTTAGGGGCTGATGCTGTACGTGCCTACCTTATGTTTATCGCACCCTGGGAGAAGGGTGGGGAGTGGGATGATAGCGGCATCAGTGGTATAAGTCGCTGGCTTAACCGGGTGTGGAACCTGGTGCTGGAGCCATATAAGATGAAGCCCAAAGCTGCTGGAGATAAGTCTGGCGCGGAGAAGGCTCATAGAGATTTACAGCGTATCGCCCACCAGACTGTGAGGAAGGCGACCAGTGACCTGGAGAGGCTACGATTCAATACTATGATATCAGCCCTTATGGAGTTCACCAACTACTTGGCTAAGGTACGGGAAACAGGGCTGGTTACCGAATCAGCTTGGAAAGAGACTATAGATGCCCTGCTCTTGCTTCTTGCGCCAACAACCCCTCATCAGGCAGAGGAGCTATGGCAGAAGATAGGGCACGAGTATAGCATTCATAATCAAAGCTGGCCGCGGTGGGATGAGAAGCTGGCTAAGGATGAGGAGATAACCCTAGTGGTTCAGGTCAATGGCAAGCTGCGTGACCGGATCGCTGTTCCGGTCTCTATAACCGAGGCTGAAGCCAGAGAGCTTGCTTTGGAAAGCCAGCGGGTGAAGGCTTACCTTGAGGGCAAGGAGTTACTCAAGACAATATATGTCCCACGGAGACTGGTAAATTTTGTAGCGCGGTGAAAGGGAGTAAGATGGAAGTCACTTTCGTTGGTGGTGGGGTTATGGGGGAGGTGATATTGTCAGCTGTTTTAGCCGAGGGGCTGGCCTCGCCGCAGGCTATCGTGGTTAGTGATATTAGCGAGCCTCGCCGTCAGTATCTTGAACAGAAATACAATGTCGCCGTGACGGGTGATAATCGCCAGGCGGTAGGCGGGGGAGAGGTAGTGGTTCTGGCGATTAAGCCACAGAATCTGGCTGAGGCGATGGCTGAGCTTAATGGTCGGCTTAAGTCTGCTCAGCTGGTACTATCCATTGTTGCCGGGGCCAGCATCGGTACTCTGTCTTCGGGACTCAACCATAAGCGCGTAGTTCGCGCTATGCCCAACACACCTGCCCAGATTGGCGAGGGTATGGCGGTATGGACGGCTACTGCTGAGGTAACTGAGCAGCAAAGGGAGTGGGCTGGCTCTATCCTCAGTGCCATGGGCAGGGAGATTTATGTTGATGACGAGAAGTATATTGATATGGCGACGGCGATAAGCGGTAGCGGGCCGGCTTATGTTTTCCTCTTTGTTGAAGCCCTGATTGAGGCGGCCAGACATATTGGTCTGCCTCATGATATGGCGCAGGAGCTGGTATCGCAGACATTACTGGGTTCCACCCACTTCCTTCACCAGTCGGGCAAACAGCCTTCAGAGCTGCGAAGAATGGTTACCTCCTCTGGCGGCACCACTGCCGAGGCTCTGGCCCGGTTGGAAAAGGGACAGTTTGCTGAGCTGGTGAAGCAGGCGGTTGAAGCTGCCTACAACAAAGCCAAAAGATTAGTGAAATAGAGGCATCCCCTCTGTTAACTATCCCCCGGTAAATAATCCGATTTTAACCTTGACACATTTTCCCTGAAAGTAGTACAATTAGGAATAGTCGGATATTCACTACTATCTGTACTAAGGAGGCGGTGATGCACATCAAAAATATTCAGGGTGAGCATAAATTCTTTGGCTCAATGACGGTTGGTCCCAAGGGGCAGGTGGTCATACCGGCTAGTGCGCGCAAGGAGCTAGGCTTAGATACCGGAGCTACATTACTGGTTTTCGAAACCCCATTCGGCGAGGGGCTATTCTTACTCAAAGCTGATGCTCTGGAGCAGGTGTTAGCCATGATGAGCAAACGGTTGGCTCAATTCGAGCAGGTGTTGGGGGAGCATAAGGTCGCCGGAGGCAGCAAAGAAAAAGAGAAGTGATCAGGAAGCAGCAAAAAAGAAAGAGGTGTGATTGGTGAAACACTGGAAGATTACGGCTATTATATTATTGTGCCTTGCTTTGGCTGGCTCCGTGGCCTGTATTCCGTTTAGAGGTGGGGTTGGTGAAGAGGCGGACACTAGCCAACTGGTCGAGGTGGTTCGCGGCGATTTGTCCGTTATCGTCAGTGGCAGCGGCAATATAGCTGTCTCTGACGAAGCGAACTTGACCTTCGGCAGCAGTGGAAAGGTAGATGAGATATATGTTGAGGAGGGTGATGAGGTTAGCTATGGGGAGGTGCTAGCCGAGCTTGATACCAGTGCTCTGGAGCTGGCTTTGACTGAGGCAGAGCTTGCGGTAAAACAGGCAGAGCTTGCGATAAAACAGGCAGAGACTGGAAAGGTACAAGCAGAGGCTGATTGGAAACAGGCTGATTATAATCGAAGAGTGCTACAGAGATCATTGGCTGAGAGCAGGCTGAGAAAGATAGCCGAAACGGAGCTTGAGGCCGCCACATTGAGGCTTGAGGTGGCTGACTTGCAGTTAGAAGCCGCTAATTCACAATTGGTTGCTGCTGAGGAGGCGGTGGATGAGGCACAAAAGCAGCTAGACGAGGCAACTCTCAGTACCCCCTTTAGAGGGGTGGTGACTAGTGTCGATGTTATTGAGGGGGAGGCAGTTTCCGCCACTACAACAATAGTACATCTGATCGACATCGCCACTATGGAGCTGACTGTGGCGCTGGATGAGATAGATATTCCCAGTGTAAAGCCAGGGCAGAGAACTATTATTGAGCTGGACGCACTCCCTGCCCTAAATCTTGAGGGCAGGGTTAGCTCCATTGGCCCGCTGCCAACAGTGGAATCTGGCGTAGTTCTCTATGAGGTCGAAATTGGCTTTGATGTTCCGTGGAATTCTGGACTCAGGTTTGGTATGAGCGCCACCGTTGATATTATAATCAGTGAACGAACCGATGTTTTGCTGGTGCCCGACCGGGCCACCCATCAGGATAGTCAGGGCAATCCTATAGTTTATGTTATGGTTGATGAACAGATTGAGGAGAGGTCTGTAGTTATCGGTATGAGCGATGGTTATCAGACTGAGATTGTATCTGGGCTTGAAGAGGGAGAAATAGTGGTGGGGACGATGGCAGAGAAGCAGGAGGAGTCAAGGTCAACCAGGACTGGGATTCCCTTTCACTGAGTGAGTGGGAAAGAATCGGCTATCAAGGTAAAGTATGATTGAGCTGGAAAATATTACCAAGGTTTATTGGAGGGGTAAGGTAGAGGTTCCTGCCCTGAGAGGGGTAACTCTCTCTATTACTAAAGGGGAGATGGTGGCTATTATCGGCGCCTCAGGCTCGGGTAAATCAACCCTGCTGAATGTAATCGGCTGTCTGGATAGACCTACCTCAGGGAGATATATCTTTGACGGGGTGGATGTCAGTCGGCTTAATGATAACCAGCTAGCCGAGATGAGAAGCGGAAAGTTCGGTTTCGTCTTTCAGGACTTTAACCTTCTGCCCCGGGCTACTGCCTTATCAAATGTAGAACTGCCTCTTATTTATATGGGTGGTATTCACCACAGGCAAGAACGTGCTGCTGAAGCCTTGGAGCGGATAGGATTAGGAGAAAGGGCTGATCATAAGCCTACCGAGCTCTCAGGTGGAGAGCAGCAGCGGGTGGCTATCGCCAGGGCACTGATTAATAATCCCGCTCTCATTCTAGCTGATGAGCCGACGGGTGAACTTGACACCCATTCTTCTGCCGAAATTATGTCTATTTTCCGGCAGCTCCACCAGGAGGGCATAACTATAATCCTGATTACCCATGAGACGAATATAGCTGCTCAGGCTCAGCGCATTATCCGTATTCAAGACGGAAGGATTATCAGCCAGTGAAGTTTAAAGACTCTCTGGTTACTGCCTTAAGGTCGCTGTCGGCTAATAAGCTGCGTTCCTCATTAACCATGCTGGGCATAATAATCGGGGTCACGGCGGTGATAGGACTTATGTCGGTGGGGAGGGGTGCTCAGGCAATGGTTACCTCTACCTTTGAACAGATGGGCACCAATGTAATCTTTGTAGTATCCAGGAACCCTGAGGCACCGGGGGCGGCGGGATTTGGCACAGCTAAGCCCACTCTTAGCATGGATGATGCTGAGGTTCTGGCTAATCCTAATATCGTTCACTCGGTAGTAGCCATAGCTCCTTCGTCTCAGGACTTTGCTGAAGTAACTACCGGTGACGAGAGTGTTACTGTCTCAATAAGCGGTGTCACCCCTGAAGAGCAAAGGGCATTAAATAACCCTATAGCCTCAGGGCAATTTGTCTCCGACAGGAATGTAGCCTATAGGGATATGGTGGTGGTATTGGGCGATACAGTGGCTGATGACCTTTTTGGTTCGGATGACCCTTTAGGGCAAGAGGTTAAAATCAAGGGGAAACGGTTTACTGTTATCGGGGTTCTGGAGGAGAAGGGTGGTGCCTTCATGGGGGTTAGTATGGATGAGGTGGTTATGACCCCCCTAACTACCTTTCAGACCAAGCTGTTCACTCAGCGCACAATTAGGGGTGAACCCGCTGTTCAGTCTATCGCTGTCAAGGTGTCCAGCGCTGCGGCAATAGACGGGGCAATAGAGGAGATTGAGGATGTCTTAAGGAAGCGCCATCGGATATCAGACGATGATGAGGATGATTTTGCTGCCATCAGCCAGGAAGAGATACTTGGTATGTTGCAGCAGGTAACCGGGGTATTTACCATATTTCTGGGAGCTATTGCTGGCATTTCCCTTTTGGTTGGAGGTATAGGTATAATGAATATTATGCTGGTTTCGGTAACTGAGCGTACCAGAGAGATAGGCATTCGTAAAGCAGTAGGGGCTAAGCGGAGGGACATTCTAATTCAGTTCCTGCTGGAGGCGGCGATGCTCAGCTCGGTCGGTGGTGGCATCGGCATAGCTGGTGGCTGGATGGTATCACGTTTGGCTTCTCGTATAGAGATCGGCGGGCAGACGATTCCGTCTGTGGTATCACCAGATATTGTAATTCTGGCGATATCGGTTTCGGTTTTAATTGGCATTATCTCCGGGATATATCCAGCACTGAGAGCGGCTCGGCTCAATCCCATTGATGCCCTCCATTATGGATAATATGGATAACGGAGAGAATTAACAAGAAATAGGGGGTGGTAACCGATCGCTGGTATGAACTGGCTTGATATAGTTATCATGGCGGCTGTAGGTATTGCCGCCTTCATTGGGGTGAGGAAGGGAATTATCAAGGTGTCACTCACCCTTGCCGGGTTAGTAGTTGGTGTAATCCTGGCTGGGCGTTATTATGCTCCCTTTTCCCAGTGGCTATCCTTCATTCCTTGGGCAGGTTTAGCTAAGGTTGCTGCCTTTGCCATCATATTTATTGGGGTGATGGTGCTTGCTACTGTGCTCGCCCGCTTACTAAAGCAGGCGGTTTCAGCGATAATGCTGGGTTGGGCTAATCATCTTGTTGGCGGCATTTTAGGGTTTGTGGTGGGGGCTATGTTTTGTGGCGCCTTCCTAGCTATGTGGGTCAAATTTCTGGGCGTAACGGGAGCTATCGCTGAATCAAACCTCGCTCCCATTTTATTAGACCGCTTCCCCAGAGTGCTGGCTCTGCTTCCTGGGGAGTTTGGTACAGTACGCTCTTTCTTCCAATAACCAAAGATTTGACGCTACCGCCAAATTAATAGCGCTAACAGAGTAACAATCAACCGTTGGATTAATTGCTGTTAGCTAACCAGGCTCGTTTTCCGTTGCTGGTTTTGAGTTTAATAGGTTCCTTCAGCCGGTTCCTCGCCTGGGTGCGACTTACGCCACTTCTCAAGAAGCTGCTCTTTGTTCTCGGTATGCTCTTCGTCGGGTATACAGCAGTCTACGGGGCAGACCTCAACGCACTTGGATGATTCATGGCTACCAACACATTCAGTGCACTTATCCGGGTCAATGATATAGATTGTCTCCCCCTCGCTAATTGCCTCATTCGGGCACTCAGGCTCACAGGCTCCACAGCTAATACACTCGTCCGTAATTTTGTATGCCATATAGCTCTCTTTCTTTTATCCTCCTTGTGAAATCGGTTTGCCTTGAGTAATGCTCCTTGTTTGTCACAATATCTACATTTTATTATGAACCTTCTTTCTTAAGGCTACAGCTACGTGTTCGGGGACAAGGTCATCAATGGCACCGCCCAGTCTGGCTGCTTCCTTGAGCAGGCTGGAGCTAAGGAACTGATAGCTCATATCTGACATTAGACAGACTAATTCTATATCAGGGGACAGCTTCTTGTACATCATGGCCAAATCGAATTCCTTCTCAAAGTCGGCGCTCATTCTCAGCCCACGCACTATCAATTGTGCCTTTACCTCTTTAGCAAAATCAACAGCCAGCCCGGTGAAAACCATCACCTCAACATTGGGTAGGGTGGCTATGGCTTGCCTTACCATCTCTGTTCGCTCTTCAGTGGTGAAGAGGAGCTTTTTGTCTGGTTTATCATAGACTCCGATGAATAGCTTTTCAAACAGTTTGGCTGCTCTATTAATGATGTCAAGATGTCCGTTAGTTATGGGGTCGAAGCTGCCTGGGTAGATGGCGGTACTCAAGGCTTGCTCTCCTTTTGGTATACTGCGATGCAACTATCACCGTGGCGGTACTCTTTAATGAGATTTAGTGTAGCATAAGTTGAATCCAGGTGGAGGTGGGGGGAGTGTGTTACCACTACAATGGAGTTTGCCCCAACCAGTTTAGAGTTTGCTAGTTTTGTTACTACGTCGCCTATAGACGAGTTAGAATAGGGCGGGTCCATCAGTATAATATTATACTCCTTATCAAGAAAGGAAAGCGCTTTGGCTACACTGCAGCAATAAACATGAGCCTGCGCTGTTAACCTTGTCTTTTCTAAGTTCTGTTTAATTATATCACAACATCGGGAATCATGTTCAACAAAGTCAACCCAGTCTGCGCCCCGGCTTAAAGCCTCGATGCCCAAGGCTCCGCTACCAGAGAACAAATCAAGCACCTGCGCCCAGTTGTCGG
>DAOWAU010000079.1 GCA_030634425.1 Dehalococcoidia bacterium | reverse complement strand
TCTTCAACATGATAAGAAGCAATGCCGATGGCATCCTTATTGTAGATCATTGCGGAATAGTGCATTTTGTCAACCCGGCGGCGGAAGTCCTTCTTGGCCGCAGGGCGGAAGAACTCATCGGCAAGCCCTTTGGCTCCCCGACAGTAGCAGGTGAAATGACGGAGGTTGACATCGTTCACGGAGATGGAGAGACAGCCACCGCCGAAATGCGCGTCGCGGAAACACAGTGGGAAGGGGAAAGCGCCTATCTCGCATCACTTCGTGATATCACCGAGCGCGAGCAGATGGAGGAGATACTGCGGGAGAGCGCGGAGAAGCTGCGCACTATGTTTGAATCTGTCAGCGATGGGATTGTCGTCATTGATTTGGAAGGCAAGGTTCTAGAAGTGAATCCGGCACACCTTCGCATGTTCGGGTACAGTCACAAGGAAGAACTCATCGGCACGAGCGCGCTCGACGGCGTCGCTCAGAAAGACCGAGCTAGAGTGATGGAGGGGATGGGAAAGCTAGCTGAGGCCTCCGGTGCCCCAATGGAGTATGCGGTGCAGGACAAGGACGGGAGGGAATTCGATGCCGAGTTCACCTCTGCTGTGCTGAGGGATAGCTCGGGAAACCCAGCAGCGGTCATTAGCGTTATCAGGGACATCACCGAGCGTAAGCGGGCGGAGGAGGCGCTGCTGAAGCAAACGCATGACCTTGGCGAGCGGGTCAAGGAATTGAATTGTCTTTATAGAGCTTCAAGGCTAATGGCGGAGCCGGATAGGTCGTATGAGGAGGTACTCCAGGGGATAGCTGATTTGATCTCATCGTCCTGGCAATACCCAGAAGTAACCTGTGCCAGAATCAGCCTAGGGGGGCGGGAGTATAAGACAGACAACTTCAATGACACAGCGTGGAAACAGTCTGCTCCCATTGAGGTTCTTGGGGAAGAGGTCGGCTCGGTGGAAGTATGTTACCTGCAAGAAAAACCAGCATCGCATGAGGGACCGTTCCTCAAAGAAGAGAGGAACCTGATTGATGGTCTCGCCAGCCAAATACGAAGGTTCACCGAGCGCAAGCGGGCGAAGGAGGACATGGAAACCGCAAGGAAGACGCTGGAAACTACCCTTGAGAGTATGATTGATGGTGTTTGTGTCAATGATGCGAACGCAACTATCACACAAGCCAACAAAGCTCTTTCTGAAATGTTTGGCTATGAATCACCAGAAGAAGTGATTGGAAGGCCCCTTTTTGATTTCGTTCCGGAAAGAGACGTACCGAGCCTTACAAACATGTTTATGGAAACCGTGGAGAAAAAAGAGCTTTCTGTCAGGAATCTTGAGCTGGTCACTTTAAGAAAAGACGGTAAAGAATTTCCTGTGGTGGTTAACATACGCAATCTATGGGATGAAGGAGAATATGTTAGTTCCATTTCTGTGTTTAGAGACGTCACCGAGCGCAAGCGGGCGGAGGAAGCGCAGGAAAGGCTTAGTCAGCAGCTTCAGGAAAAAGTCAGCGAGCTGGAGGTATTTAGCTATGGTATCGCCCACGATCTAAGAAGTCCCATGGTGAGCATTGAAGGGTTCAGCCGCATGCTCCGAGCCGACATAGAAAACCAGAAGATGGAGAGGGTACAAGAGGATATCCGGCTACTCGAGTCCGGGATTAAGAAGATGCAGCAGTTCTTGAATAGGACCCTGGAATACGCCCGTGCTGGCTACCAAGCAAAGACGACCATGAATGCTTCTTTTGGCAAGACCGTCGAGGACGTGACTACGGAGTTTGCCGAGCAGGTGCGCTCGATTGGGGCTACTCTTTCCATCGCGGAGACATTTCCTGAGGTTTACGTGGACAGGATCAGGATAATGCAAGTGCTGACCAACCTGATCCAGAACAGCATTAATTATCGGGATAAAACCGTGCCTCTGAAAATTGAGATAGGTTACTACTGGCTTTCAGAGGACGAAGTCGTCTTCTTTGTGCGTGACAACGGGGTCGGGATTGACGCGAGCGAGGCTGAAAAGGTCTTCGATCTCTTTTATCGGGGGACAACAAATGATGAAGGGAGCGGTCTCGGTCTGGCGATTGCGAAGAGAATTATTGAAGCGCACGGGGGAAGAATGTGGATACAAGGCCAATCGGCGAAGGGAATCACCGTGTGCTTTACGTTGCCTCAACAGAGCGGCACAAACAAGGGGGACAACAATGGAAAAGGTTAAGATACTTTTGGCCGATAGCTCCACCTTTACGCGAATCCTCCTCACTAATGCGCTGGAAACGCTTGGATTTGAAGTCGTTGCCATCGCCAAAGACGGTAGAGAGGCCTTGGACAAGTTCACTCAGCATAGCCCTGATATTGCCCTCATAGACCTAGCACTGGAAGGGATGGATGGTGTCTCCGTGATAGGCGCCTTAACAACAAGTAACCCTTCAGCGGTTCTTGCCTTGCTGATACCGGAGGATATGGATGACCCGGACGTAATCGTTGCAGCTGTCAGGGCAGGGGCAAAGGCCTATATCAAGAAGCCTACATCAGGTGAAGAGATTAAGGGACGCCTAGCCAGACTGCTGACAAGGAAGGAGGAAGAATGACCCTGCGAAGGGAGATAAACATATTGCTGGTAGAGGACACCGAGGAGCATGCCGTGCTCATAAAGCGGGCCCTTGAGGATGGGAAGCTGAAACCACGACTATTTTGGATCACAGATGGTAAGGCGGCGCTCGATTTCCTGTATAACCGAGGCGATTATACCGACATAGAGGCTAATCCCAAGCCGGATATTATCCTGCTTGACCTAAAGCTGCCGAAGGTTCACGGGCTGAAGGTGCTGGAACAAATCAAGGGCGAGGAAAGGTTGAAGGACATCCCGGTGGTGGTGCTTACCGCCTCGGATGAAGGAGAGGACATAATCAGGAGCTATCAGGAGGGAGCCGAGAGTTACTTCACGAAGTCGGTTCTCTTTCTCAACAAAGGAGCAAATCCAACGGTGATTCTAGATACTTTGATGACAATAGCAGGTGTATGAGAGAGGGACTAAGGGCTCTTTAAACAAAGCCTGGGATGACACTTCAGCCACCTTCGCCTAGGGCTAAGTGCAAAGGCGAAATGGTGGTGACAATGTGTTCTGGGATGATGAATGATTGATAGATACAAACGATTCAAGTCGAAGAAGGAGGTGAAGTACATGAAACACTTTGGGGGATTTCTGAGAGAACAGAGAGGTGTGTCCCCGGTGATTGGCGTGATACTAATGGTTGCCGTAACTGTAGTGATGGGAGCGGTAATAGCCGGTTTCGTCTACGGGTACCTTGGGACAACCGCACAGGCACCTAATGTTGCCCTGTCTGTGATTGATGACCCGGCCACTGCGGGGACCGCGCTTCTAATAAAGCACAATGGCGGAGAAACCATACCGGTCAACGAATGGAAGTGCTCGGTAACATCGGGTAAAGAGAGTACTACAGAATGGGGTAACCAGACCGAAACGGGGGGTAAGGCGGGTGGTTTATCGACTGGCACAGTTCTAACAGTGACAATGGAAACGGACGGCACCACTGCCATAGCTGCAGGATGGTATCACGTCGTTGCTGTCAATGTCTCCAGTGACACGATTTTGCTTGATACCAATGTGCTGGTACGCTAGGGGCAGTAGCCAAAGAGGAGGCGAGAGGAAAGGCTCGAGAAGCCCGACAGACAAAACTCGAGGAGAAGCAGGTGCAGAAAGAGGCGAAAAGAAAAGCACGCGAAGCGAGAAAGGAGGCCAAAACAGCCTCTCAACTGCAAGGGCTCGAGGGACTCCAGAAAATTGTGGCCACCAGTAAGCAGCAGGCGGGGGAAGATATTGGGCAGGGACCCGCAATTGTGGGGAGAGACAGCAAGGCTATAGAGGATGCCCTTGAACTGGGGCTGGTGCCGGAGATAGATAGGGAAAGACTCCTGGAGGTGTATCCGGTGAACGAACCCTACGCCTACATTGCCATTGAAGCGAGCCAGCCTTACACCTATCAGGTATGCGAGGTTGGCCTGACCAGGGGCGAGGAGGAGCTACTAAAGGAGATAAAGTTGCGGCTCTACG
>DAOWAU010000025.1 GCA_030634425.1 Dehalococcoidia bacterium | reverse complement strand
GATGAAGACGTTCATAAGATTATCAAGCACGCTTGTGAAGTAGCCAAAAAGGTTCTCACCGAAAACAAGAAAAGATTAATATATCTTGCTCAGACGCTCATTGCCCAAGAGACCCTGGAGGGTGAAGAACTGAGCTCCTTGCTCACCAAACCGGTACCATCATCCCCACCTAAAGCCAAAGTCAAAGCTAAAGCAACACCTGTCCCTACCCCAGAAGTAGCTACGGCTAAAACCAAGGGCAAAGCTAAGAAAGCACCACTCGTACCTGAACCACTCCCCAAACGAGCCCCAGCCACCTCCAGCTAAGAGTGGGATGGACCCCGATTACTTTTTCCGTGCCACCACATAGTCGGCTAATTTCGTTAACGAACGGCGACTGGCATCATCAGGGAGCAGGTCAAGGCTACAGCAAGCCCGGGCACAATAATCTGAGGCAACCTTATAGCATTCGGGAATAATTGACGAGCTGCGAATTAGCTCTATCGCCGCCTCTACATTCTCTTCCTTATCCCTGCTGTGAAACCACCGTGTTACTGGATTATCCTCAGGATAGCTCTCCAAAAGAAGTATTGCCGGCAGGGTAAGGGTGCCCTGAGCCAGATCTGAGCCCACGGGCTTACCCAGCTCCTCCTCGGTACTACTGAAATCCAGGACATCATCCACAATCTGAAAGGCGATGCCAAGGTTATAGCCATATTCCTTTAGCGCCTTGACTGCCTTCTCCGGAGCCTGGCTCAACATAGCTCCCGACTCAGTAGCTAGGGAAAGTAGAGAGGCAGTCTTGCTGGCAATCCTTTGCAGGTATTGCTGCCGACCCTGCTCCAGATTAAAAGCATCGAAGGCTTGGCTTAGCTCCCCCCTAGCAATGGTCATAATAGCTCGGGCAAAGAGCTTTATTACTTGCAGATTTTGAGTATCAGCTACCAGCTCTTCCGACTTAGCCAGCAGGTAGTCACCAAGGAGTATAGCTTTATCTTCACCCCACACCTTATTAATGGTGGGGCGACCATGGCGAACCAGGGAGTTATCAATGGCGTCATCATGAACCAGGGTGGCAGTATGCAGAACCTCAACAGCGGCAGCCATAGGCAGAAGGCGAGCGAGGTCGTAGTTATAAAACTTGCCCGATAAAAGAACAAGGGCAGGGCGAACCCTCTTGCCACCCCTCAGACTATAATCCAACAGCTCGGAAAGCTGAGGAAAATCAACCTCGCAGACCGACCTCAGCCTATCCTCTGCCCGGGCTAAATCCTGTTGAATAGGTTGATAAATTGTGGTTAACATGCCCCCAACCGACCGACCTCCTCCTCTATCACCCCTTCATCTAATTTAGAGAACAGGGGCTCAGGGGGGAGTAATTTCTGCCCCGGTGGTGGGAAGCGGGGCTGCCAGTCATCATCTTCCACCCTGCCTTCAAAGCCCAGATACTCGTGTAGTTTCTGGGAGCTAAAGGGTAAAAAGGGATACAGCGCTGTTCTGAGGCAGGAAATAACCGAAATGGCGACGTTTAAGGCGGTGGCGGCAGCCTGCTTGTCCTCCTTAATCGCCCTCCACGGTGATTTCTCTTCCAGGTAGCGATTAGCCTCCTGAGCCAAGGACATAGCCGACTTTATTGCCGCTTTGAAAAAGCACTTGCTAAGAAGCTCCCCCACGGTATTAAGGGTCTCCTCAGCCATACCAATAACTGCCTGACTGCGGCTATCAAACTCCCCGGGCGCTGGCACACAGCCATCAAAATTCTTATAGACAAAGGTGAGCACCCGATGAACCAGATTCCCATAGGTAGCGACCAGCTCATCGTTGTTACGCCGAACAAACTCGCGCCAGGAGAAATCGGTATCACCGGTCTCCGGCATGTTGATGGATAGCAGGTAACGCAATGGGTCAGGCTCATAGCGGGCGAGGTAATCAGGTACCCACACCGCCCACTTACGACTGGTAGAGAGCTTCTTGCCCTCAATGGTTAAGAACTCATTAGCCGGCACATCGTAAGGGAGATTCAGGCCGCCGCAGCCCATCAACATCGCTGGCCAGATGAGGGTATGAAAAGGGATGTTATCCTTACCGATAAAGTAATAGCTTTTCCCCTCATCACCCTGCCAGAAAGGGCGCCACTTATCATCATCCCCGCTTGACTTAGCCCACTCCTTAGTCGCCGAGAGGTAACCGATAACCGCCTCAAACCACACATAGAGGCGCTTGCCCTCAAAGCCGTCCAGCGGCAGTGGCACCCCCCAATCTATATCGCGGGTGATAGCCCTATCCTTCAGCCCCTCCTTCAGATAGCGCTTGGTAAGATTATAAACATCCGGCCTCCATTGACCCTGCTCACTCGCCCAGGCTGAAATCCTATCTTGAAAAGCACTCAGTTTCAAGAAGAAATGCTCTGAATCCCTAAACTGGGGAGTGGTTGCACATAACTGGCAGCGGGGGTCTATCAACTCGGCAGGAGTTAGCGGTTTGCCACAGTCATCACACTGGTCACCTCGCGCCCCAGAAGAGGAACAATAGGGACAGGTGCCCTCTACATAGCGGTCGGTCAAAAAGCGCTGGCAGTGAGGACAATAGGGCTGTGATACAGTAGCCTTATAAATATAGCCCCTATCTAAGAGGGTGAGAAAAATGTCCTGTGATACCTCAGCATGATTGGCGGTGCTGGTCCTGGTAAATAAATCAAAGGAGATACCTAACCTCCCCCAGGAATCGAGAAACTGCTGATGATATTTATCGACTATCTCCCCCGGCTTCTTTCCCTCCTGCTCAGCCTTAATAGTTATCGGCGTGCCGTGCTGGTCTGAACCCGATACCATCAATACCTCGTCACCCTTGGCACGATGGTAGCGGGCGAATATATCTGCAGGCAAATATGCCCCGGCAATATGACCCAGATGCAATGGGCCATCAGCATAGGGCCAAGCTACCCCAATAAAAATTCTCTCCCTCACAACTCTCTCTCTAACCCGTACTCCTCAGGGAAGAAGGTTAGTATCCGCTCACCCTTGTCCTCTTTATAGCGAGCATAACCCTTCTTCAGGCCACAATCCACGCATAGGTGCGATGTGGCATCTTTCTCCTCAATAACCAAATAACGCTCTGCTTGGGGAATAACTCGGTGACACTCGTCACACCGAACATTCCCTAAAGACATACATCCTCGGTGCATCGCTTACTCCTCTCCAGAACCTCAAAGTAACTTGAGCCAGGCACGATACAGCTCCCTCCTTGACAGCCCCGTTTCTCCAGCCACCTTGGCTATCGCCTCTTTAGCTGTCGCCCCAGCCTGGCGCAAACTGCTTAATTGTCTCTCAATATCCTCTGTCAGTTGGGGCTTATCCTCCCCCTTGCCTTCAATAACCAGGGTAAACTCTCCCCTCGGCTCAGTAAAGTGCTCTATGGCTTGGCTTACCCTCCCTCGAAAAACCTCCTCATGAATCTTGGTAAGTTCCCGACAGACGGCTACCTTTCTATCTCCAAGAACACGCAATATATCATTCAGGGCAGCCCGCAGCCGATGCGGAGATTCCAAGGCCACTATGGTGCCACACTCATCAGCCGCCGATTGTAGCAGCTGCCGTCGGCCGCTAGTTTTATGAGGGAGAAAGCCCAGATAGATAAATCTCTCCACAGGCAGCCCGGAGACAACCAGCGCCGTGATAACCACAGAAGCCCCGGGAATAGGAACCACCGGGATACCTCGATGGGTAGCAGCCACGATTAACTCATACCCAGGGTCAGACATCCCCGGCATCCCGGCATCAGAAACAAGGGCTACATCCCCACTGCTAAGGTAATTTAGAATATAATCCATTTTAGTCCACTTATTGTGCTCATGATAACTTGTCACCGGTGTCTTGATATTATAGGTAACCAGAAGCTGCTTCGTCCGGCGGGTATCCTCAGCAGCGATAAGCTTCACCTCCCGCAGGGTACGCAGACTACGCAAGGAAATATCCTCTAAATTACCAATTGGAGTAGCCACCACATAAAGAGCCGGCATCACCTTTATTTCTCCCCAGCCTAGCTATTATAGCTTACAATTCACCACCCGTCTATGCTACTTGCCCAATGAGACCGCCTTCCCTAAAATTCCTTGACTTTGCCCCTTGCCTCTGATATAGTCCCCTTCTAAGAAAGGGATATCAAAAAATGGCTGCTCCCCAGTTTAAAGAGTTACGGCGTGCTTACGGATTTGATGAAGTGGCTCTCGTTCCTGGAGACACAACCATCAACCCGGACCAGACAAACGTTGACTTCAAAATAGAAAGCCTTACCTTCTCCGCCCCTATTGTAGCGGCGGCAATGGATGCCGTGACCGATGTCGACTTCGCCATCCTGATGAGCAAGCTGGGCGGGCTTGCCGTTCTCAACCTGGATGGAGTAAACACCCGGTATGATAATCCCAAAGAGATACTGTCTGAGATTGTCCAAGCCTCCAAGGATGAGGTTACCCCGCTACTCCAGAAGGTCTACTCCCAACCGATTAAGGAGAACCTTATTGGCGAAAGAATACAAGCGATCAAAAAAGCAGGGGCGGCATGTGCCGTTTCCGTGACACCTGCCAATACCAAACGCTTTGCTCCCATAGTTACCGAAGCTAAAGCCGATATTCTTGTAGTTCAATCCACGGTTACCACTGCCCAGCATATATCAAAAAGCTATCGCGGGCTCATCTTCCCCGAGCTACGTAAATCTATTCCTATACCTATTATCGTGGGCAACTGCGTCAGCTATAAGGCATGTCTAGAGCTGATGAGAACGGGGATCTCTGGGGTTCTGGTAGGGGTGGGGCCAGGTGCTGCCTGCACTACTAGGCAGGTTCTCGGCATCGGTGTCCCCCAGATAACCGCCACTATGGATTGCGCTGCAGCTAGGGAGGAATATCAGCGTGAGTCGGGCAAATATGTGCCCATAATTACCGATGGCGGTTTTCGTAACGGTGGAGATGTATGCAAAGCCCTGGCTGCCGGTGCTGACGCGGTAATGATAGGCTCCATTCTAGCTCAAGCCAAAGAGGCACCGGGGCAGGGTTGCCACTGGGGCATGTCCCATCCCCACCCGGCACTCCCCCGAGGAACCCGAATAGCAGTGGGTACTACCGGGACATTAGAGCAGATTCTCTTCGGTCCCACTTCAGTCACTGATGGTAGCCAGAACCTGGTCGGGGCTATTCACACGGCAATGGGCACCTGCGGTGTCTTCAATGTTCAGGAAATGCATAAGGTTGAGATGGTGATTGCCCCGGCTATTACCACTGAAGGAAAATCTTGGCAAATGCTACAATCGTAGCCATTGATGCTATGTAGGCTGTTATTCTTGATAGCAGCTCAGCCCTACCACACCAGGACCGACAATCAACGAGGAGAGGGGGCTATACTCGCACAGGAGGACCTCATCACAATCCAACTGGGCTTGGACTGTTTCTTTAAGCCTCTCCGCTTCCTTCGGAGCGCATACATGCTCAACCAAAACACGGAGTGACTCAGCCGTTCCTACCCTCTGTCTAACCATCCCCAATAATACTTGGAGCGCCTTCTTTTTAGTCCTCGGTCTAGCCACCACTACCGGCTTTCCCAAGGAGGTAGGCATCTCGGTAATGGGTTTCATGCTGAGCATATTGCCCGCCATGGCAGCCGCTTTACTGATACGCCCGCTCTTTGCCAGATAGGAGAGGGTATCAAAGACATATAGATGATTTATCTTTAACCTTACCTTTTCAGCCGCCTTAACTACCGCTGCCATATCTTGGCCCGAAGCTGCTGCCCGGGCAGCAGCTAGCACCATTAATCCCAGACCGCCTACTGAAGATTTCGAGTCAAATACCTCTATATTGATATTGGGGAGTTCACTTTTGAGCATTTCCTTGGCTTGGCTTGCTGCCCCGAAAGTCATACTCAAAACCGATGATATGGTTAAGGTGCAAATACTATCCGCTTTCCGGCTTAGACGACGATAGACCTCGGCAAATTCACCGGGCGATGGCGTTGAGGTAGTGGGGAACCTGCTTGATTTTTCAACCAGTTGAAATAGCTCAGCAGGGGTCTTGATATCTATGGTGTCCCGATAGGTCTTGTTATCCGCGTGAAGGAGAAGGGGAACGACCTCGATACCATATTGCTCAATCAATTCCTGAGGGATAGAAGCGGTACTATCAGTAACGACAGCTACTTTGCTCATTTTGAGCTCTCTTTTATAAATTGAGTCCCTTAGCTATGGCAGCAAGCTCCGACTTGATAGCACCTATCAGGTCGACTTCAACCGCCAGCTTGACATGATGTATCTTAACCGCCACATGAGGGGCTCGGCTATGCCCGTGTATCTTGCGCACAATGCCATTAACCCCCCAGATGAGACCACCACCCAAGTCACGCTTCTCATCGGCTCCAGCGGAATCCTTAAATAAGCCTATAGATTCCACAAACTTGAACAGCACATTGCCGACAAAAGCGTCACAGACGATAACATTGGCTTTCCCGCTTAGAAGCTCGAATCCCTCTGTATTACCAATAAAGTTCAGACCGCTTCTCTGGAGGAGAGGGTAGGTTTCCTTGGTCAGTTGATTGCCCTTGCTCTCCTCGGCGCCAATGTTTAATAGGCCTATGGTAGGATTGGCCACATTGAGCAGCTTTTTACAATAGACAGAGCCGAGAACGGCAAAGGTCAACAGGTGATATGGCTTGCAATCCATGTTAACCCCGCAATCAAGCAGTACCGTATTGGGAACGGCATCAAAGATAGCCCCACCGATTATAGGACGCTCTACCCCTTCTATCATACCCAGATACAGGATGGCACTGGAGACTATTGCTCCAGTGGGACCGGCACTAACTAAACCATCCGCCTCTCCTTCTTTCATCAGCCTCATCGTTACCGCTATAGAGGAATTAGGCTTGCGGCGCACAGCTAGAGCCGGATTTTCACCCTCTTCGATAAAGTCATCAGCCCGGACATGGCGAATAGGTAGGCGAGAGACATCATATTTAGCCAGCTCTGCCTCTACGATATCTGTAGGACCAACTAAGAGAATCTCTACATCACCCTTTTCCGCAGCCGAGACCACGCCCTTGACTATCTCATCAGGGGCATAGTCACCACCCATAGCATCCACCGCCACCCTTACCTTCTTTTTAGCTCTCGCCATCAAATCCCCCTCTTCTTGATAAACAGAAATTAACTATCACCAAAAATAGTCCGCTCAGGCTCCAGGGCAGAAGGAGTAGTCAATAATCCCGATGCCACCGTGAACCGCCACACTTGCCGATGCCTCGGAAACAAGAATCTCATCAAACTGAACCTCAGCGAGGAGCATCTCCTTCAACTTCTCAGCCCGGTCAGGGACTCGGGCATGCCCGATAATACCCACTAGCTTTTTGCCCGCAGCCCTCTCTCTGGTTATCTCCACCAGCTTATCCATTATGTGGGCTATAGCCTTAGCCCTGGCTACAGGTTTCAGCGCTCCGCCAGTGGAGGCATCCACCTCAGTGATAGACCTAAAGCTGGTGGCTAACTCGGCTTCAGCCCAGGTGCGAGCCTCAAATATCCTCCCCCCTTTCGCTTGATAGAAAAGGGTATCACGGGCCAGAAGCACGCTTACTTGGGGTACGAGGCCACCGACCAACTCCAAAACCTCGTCTATGTTCTTGCCCTGTGCTGCTGCCTCAGCTGCCTCCATAGCGACCAGAGCAACCCCTGTCCCCATGGCGCGGGTATCAACCACCTCAATCCTTTTTCCCGGCATCTTCTCGCCAGCCAGTTTCCTGCCTTGCAAAGCAATATTATAGTGACCGCTAAAAACTGAGGACATACAGATATGCAAGATAGCCTCTGCTTTCTCACCGATCTCAGTGAAAAACTGGGCAAACTCTCCCATATTAGCCGTCGAGGTGGTAGGCACGTTCTCCTTGGTCTCCAAGCGGGCGTAGAGCTTATCCATGTCTATCTCTGTATCCAGATAGGATTTACCGTCCATAATAACAGGACAGGGAATCATGGTAAAACCATGTTCCCTGGCTTTTTCTGGAAGAATAGAACCGGAATCACTGGTGATAGCTAATTTTGGCACACTATTCACCTTGTGTGCTAACCAATGGGCTAGTTACTCGCCGCTTCGCCGGATTGACTATGCCTTTTCCTTGCGCACAAATGCCGGTTTAATGCGCCGTGCCTCGCCCAGCACATTCATAATAAAGTCTGCAGGCACTTCACAAATCTTTGCGATCTTCAGCACTGACTCCTGAAGGAGGCCATTTAGATGCCACGCATTCTTAGTAGCAGCCAGAAGGGTAGCGAAAGCACTTTGCAACTCGCTAGTTGATGCTCCTTCCTCCTCTAGTACCAGACACTCCTCACACTCAGCAGCAACACCGATAAGGTCGCGTAAACTGTCCTGAAGTGCTGCTCCCCGACGAGCAAAAAACTTCTTAGCAGAGTCGAGTTTTTCTCTCTCAACCTTAAAACTG
>DAOWAU010000038.1 GCA_030634425.1 Dehalococcoidia bacterium | reverse complement strand
CAAGGAGAGAACCACCCGTAAAGCTATACAACATATCCTGGGGCTTATGAAGGAGCGGATGAAAGGAAGTGCCCTCATTCATGTCATAGTAGTTCACACCCACTCTCTTAAGCCAGTTTTGGTGCTGAAGGAGGAGGTTCAAACCCATTTCAACTGCGCCGAGGTTGGGCTTATCGAGCTCGGACCGGTGCTGGGGACGCATATAGGTCCGGGGTTCTTTGGTCTGGGTTTCTACAGCGAACGGGACTGGCAACCAACCCAATAATGACCGAAAGGGGTCGAGGGTGAGGTTGCTCGGTACTCAGTTATTTCACTTGTTTGGGGGGGGTGCTTGTGTTATCATTAGTTAAGCGAAGATGATAACGGAGAAGGAGAAGGCGCTAGACCTGGCTATTAGCCAAATTGAAAGGCGATATGGCAAAGGTTCAGTGATGAAGTTGGGGGAGGCGGCGTCTATACCGCCGATTGAAGCAATTCCCACCGGTTCACTGGCTTTAGACCTAGCCTTGGGTGTGGGGGGTGTCCCCAGAGGGCGAATTACGGAAATATTTGGCCCCGAGGCGTCAGGGAAAACTACCCTAGGCCAGCATATAATTGCTGAAGCCCAGAAGCAGGGGGGTGTGGTTGCCTATATTGATGTGGAGCATGCCATGGACCCTGCCTATGCTAGCAATTGCGGGGTTAAGGTTGATGACCTGCTCATCTCTCAACCTGATGCGGGGGAGGAGGCTCTGGACATTACTGAGGCGTTGGTCAGGAGCGGGGCTATTGATGTGATAGTGATTGATAGTGTAGCTGCCTTAGTGCCCAGAGCTGAAATTGAGGGGGAGATGGGGGATGCCCATATTGGTTTACAAGCCCGCCTGATGTCGCAAGCACTGAGAAAGCTAGCCGCCGCTATCGGTAAGTCAGGCACAGCAGTAATATTCATCAACCAGCTGAGAGAAAAGGTTGGTATTATCTTTGGCAATCCTGAGGTGACACCAGGTGGCAGGGCATTGAAGTTCTACAGCTCAATAAGGATAGACCTGAGGCGTGTGGAGACCATCAAGCGGGGAGACGAGGCTATAGGCAGCCATGTCAAGGCTAGGGTGGTCAAAAATAAGGTTGCCCCTCCCTTCAGGAAGGCTGAGTTTGACATTATGTTTGACCATGGAATAAGCAAGGAGGGTAATCTTATTGACCTCGGTGTGGACTGTGGGCTAATAAAAAAGGCGGGCGCTTTCTTCTCCTACGGTGATATTCGCTTAGGACAGGGTAGGGAGAGTGCCAAGCAACACCTGAATCAGAATCCTGAGCTTGCTCAGGAGATTGAACAGAAGATTAGAGCCTCAGTCGCCACCACTCATATTACAGTGCCTAGTGTTTAACACACCTTAAATAGACAACTTGATAAAGGTAATAGGAGCGAGAAAGGCTGAGGCATAGGCTTCAGCCTTATGTCTTTAAAAGAGGGGTGTGGGTTAATGAAGAAAATTAGCGCCATCCGTTTCGGGAAGGGTGGGAGAAAGCGAGTCAATATATCCCTCGATGGCAAGTTCGCCTTTAGTTTGGATGCCGAGGTGGTGCTAAAAGAGGGCTTGCAGGTGGGACAAGAGCTATCCCCTAGTCAGATTGAAGCACTGGCCAGGTCTGACCAGTCCCATCGCTGCCTCAACGCTGCTCTCCGTTACCTTAGCTATCGACCTCGGAGCGAGTTTGAGCTAAAGGAGCGACTTTCTCGGCGTGGTTTTGATAGTGAGAGTGTGGAGGAAGTGTTCACCAGGCTGAGGGAGCAGGGGCTAGTGGATGATGCAGCCTTTGCTCAATTCTGGAGGGCTAATCGGCAATCATTTAGCCCGCGCAGTCGGTGGCTAACTAGGTTGGAACTAAGGCGAAAGGGGGTAGCCGAAGATACTATAGACCAGGCGGTGGGCGTAATTGATGATGAGGATAGTGCTTATCGAGCAGCCCTTAATAAAGCTCGCAGCTTACCTGTGTCTGACTATCAGGGCTTTCGTCACCGGTTAGCTGGCTACCTTAAGCGGCGTGGCTTTAGTTATGGGGTGATAAATCATGCTGTGGAACGGGTATGGCAGAAACAGGGGGCAAGGTAGCTTTTATGTTGACTTCGGATTGGTGGAGTAAGTAGTATTTAAATCTATAGTTTGACTTAGAGTCAGAGGAAGTGAGGTAAAGAATGCCAGTAGCAATAGATGTAACGACAATAAATATAATAACAATTCTATTTAGTTTCCTCATTGGTGGGGTGGCTGGGGGGGCCGCTATGTTCCTCTTCAGGCGAGCGATGATTAACCGGCAGATACGTCTCGCCGAGAAGAAGGCGTCTAAAGTGAGGACCGACGCTGAGATCAGAGCCAAGGAAATACTCCATGAGGCCAAGGAGGAAGCGGGGAAATTCAAGTCAGTAGCCGAGGCTGAGCATCGGGAACGGCGCTCTGAACTACAGCGGCGCGAGAACCGTCTGTCTCAGAAGGAAGCGACCTTGGAGCGCAAGTTAGAAGACGTGGGCTATCGGGAAAAAGCCATGGGTAGTAAAGAAAAGGAGATAGAATCCATTCGCTCCCAGATTAAAGAGGCTAGAAATAAGCAGTTAAAGCAGCTAGAGCTGATTTCGGGCATGTCTACTGAGGAGGCAAAGCAACAACTGCTCGGGGCTATGGAGATTGAGATGCAGGAGGAAGCCTCTCGGCGCCTTCGGGAGTGGGAAGCCAAGTTAAAGGAGGAAGCTGACCAGAAGGCTCAGGGCATCCTATCCCAGGCTATCCAGCGTTCCGCCTCTGAGGTTGTCTCTGAGACTACCACGGCTAGTGTTCCCCTCCCCAGCGACGAGATGAAGGGTCGGCTCATCGGACGGGAAGGTCGCAATATCAGAGCCTTGGAGCAGGCTACCGGTGTTGACCTAGTTATTGACGATACCCCTGAGGCAGTGACTCTGTCTAGCTTTGACCCGGTGCGGCGAGAGGTGGCTCGCGTTGCTCTAAATAAGCTTATCCTTGATGGGCGTATCCATCCAGCTCGTATTGAAGAGGTGGTAGCCAAGGCTAAAGAGGAAGTAGATGCTACCATCCTTAGCGCTGGAGAGCAGGCGGCATACCAAGTGGGGGTGCATGGATTGCACCCTGCCTTAGTCAGATTGCTTGGTCGCCTCAAGTATCGCACTAGCTATGGGCAGAATGTCTTAACCCATAGTATTGAGGCTGCCTATCTGGCTGGTATGATTGCTTCAGAGTTGAATACTGATGTTGCCCTGGCTAAGAAGTCTGGTCTGCTTCATGATATTGGTAAGGCAGTGGACCGCGAGGTGGAGGGCAGTCACGCTGCCATTGGGGCTGACTTGGTTAAGCAGTGGGATAAATCCCCTGAGGTGGTTCAGGGTATCATTGAGCATCACCTTGAGGCTGATACCGTCGGCATTTGGGGCTTCATTATTTCAGCGGCTGATGCTATCAGTGGTGCCCGACCCGGAGCAAGGCGCGAGTTGTTGGAGAGCTACCTGAAGCGGCTAAAGGCCCTCGAAGATATAGCCGATGGCTTCACGGGGGTGGAGAAGTCCTTTGCTATTCAGGCCGGTCGTGAAATCCGTGTCCTGGTCAAGCCGGAGGAGATTGATGATTTGGGGGCTATGAGGCTGGTTCGGGATATTGTTAAGAAGATAGAGGAGAGCATGGAGTATCCAGGGCAGATAAAGGTTACCGTGCTCAGGGAGACAAGGGCTGTAGACTATGCTAAGTAGGAAGAGTTAGTGTTAATATTAGCCATTGGTGATGTAATTGGTAAGCCTGGTAGGAGGGCGGTACAGGCACTTTTACCAGGCTTACGCCAGAAATATGGGTTGGACTTGGTTATTGCCAATGGTGAGAATGCTGCTGGTGGTTTGGGTCTAACCTCAACTACGGCTAGGGCACTATTTGATGCTGGCGTTGATGTGTTGACCTCAGGCAACCATATATGGGCTCACAAAGAGATTATTCCCTACCTCAATAGTAACATGCCTATACTACGTCCGTTAAATTATCCCTCAGGCGTGCCCGGTAGAGGCTATCTATTAGAGGGTCAGGTTATGGTGGTTAATCTGATGGGGAGAGCCTTTATAGGCAGTTTCGATTGCCCCTTTAGAGCTATGGATCAACTGCTCGCTGAGCTGAAACACAAGCCACCGGTTATTATCATTGATTTCCATGCTGAGGCAACGTCAGAGAAAATAGCCCTGGGACGATACCTAGACGGTCGAGTCAGCGCTGTGCTCGGCACCCATACTCATGTGGGAACCATTGATGCTCAGTTACTCCCAAACGGCACCGCCTATGTGACTGATATCGGCATGACCGGACCCACCGATTCAGTTATCGGTGATGATGCCGATGCGGTACTTCGCCGTTTTCTAACTATGATACCCCATCGTTTATCTGTAGGCAAAGGCAAAACAGTATTTAACGCCGTGGTGGTTGAGGTGGATGACAGCAGTGGTAGGGCGACAAACATTGACCGCATCTGTGAGGAGGTGGAGTAATAGTGGCTAAGGTAGATCTCCATCTACACTCTACCGCCTCTGATGGTCGATTTAGCCCCGAGGAGATTGTCCGTAAATCAGCAGAGCAGGGGCTAACCGTTATTGCCCTTGCTGACCATGACAATGTGGATGGTGTTGCTCCTGCCTTAGCAGCGGCTAGGGCTTTCTCCGGGCTGAAAGTAATACCTGGCGTGGAAATCAGCACCTATGTCCCTCGTGGTGAAGTCCATATTTTAGGCTACTTTATAGATTATACCAGTGAGGAGCTGAGGGTTAGGCTGGAGAGAGTGTGTAATTCTCGGCGGGATAGGGCTCAGAGGATGATTGCTAAACTGGGGGATTTGGGTATTCATATTGAGTGGGAGCGAGTCCAGGAAATAGCTGGCACCGGTTCTATGGGTCGTCCTCATATTGCTCAAGCTATGTTAGCCAAGGGTTATGTAGACTCGGTTAGCCAGGCATTTGCCAAATATTTAGGTCGGGATGGGCTGGCCTATGTTGAGGGGGTAAAGATGATTCCTGTGGAGGCGGTGGAACTAGTAATAAAGACTGGCGGGTTGCCGGTGCTGGCACACCCTTTAACTGTTGATAACCTGGAGACGGTGGTTACCGAGCTAAAGGCGGCTGGTCTGGTAGGCATCGAAGCTTATTACAAAGAATATACC
This sequence comes from Dehalococcoidia bacterium, assembly GCA_030634425.1. The sequence goes on along the minus strand of DAOWAU010000038.1, from coordinate 1,537 downwards.
GCTGAGGAGGTAGCTGGGCTGGTCGGCTTAGCCGATAGGAACCATCTCATTACCACCGGCGGTAGTGATTACCACGGCCTGGAGGCCGACACCGAGACTATGATTGGAGGTGCTGAGGTGCCCATAGAAGCGGCGGAGCGTCTTATCGCTCTGGCAGAGGCGAGGGCTAGGGTTAGCTAGCCTCTGCCTTTTTAAGCCCCGGCTGTCTCCATAATAAAACTGTTACGGCTTAATAAAATGAGATGTACCAATCACCCTAATGTTGAAACTGACCTGAGGTGTGGTAAGTGTGGTAAGCCGATATGCCCTAAGTGCCTGGTGCAGACACCAGTCGGTGCTCGATGCCCTGATTGTGCTCGGCTACAGAAGCTGCCTACCTTTCACATTACTAAAAGGTATTATCTGAGGGCTATATTGGTCGCAACAAGCATGGCCTTTGCCTGTGGCGCAGCCTGGTGGGCAACTGGGGCGGTGAGGGGTGCTGCTTACTTTAATTTCCTCTTGGCTGCTGGTTTCGGTTTTGCCATTGGCGAGGTGATTAGCCGTTCGGTTAATCGCAAGCGGGGTAGGAGCTTGGCCTTTATTGCCGGTGCCACCATGGTGATAAGCTATGTGATTAGTATCTTTCCTCCGTGGGGGCTTTGGTTTGGTGGATTTAGTCCCTTCGGTCTTCTGGCGGTGGCTCTGGGTGTTTATCTTGCTGTCAGCCGGGTACGCTGAAGGGTTTCAGAGCTTTTCTCTTACCCGCTCTATTACCTTCGACATTGTTTCTCCAGCCTTGGCCTTAATGAGGACGGCGGCTTGCCTGTCCATAGGGGTGGGGCTGAGATTAATGATAACCAGTTTGGCTCCCGAATCAACGGCATAGATAGGCATATAGGCGGCGGGATAAACAATTAGAGTGGAGCCAATTACCATAAAGAGGTCAGCGCTGTATGAGCGCTGGGTTGCCTCTTCAAACACCTTCTCTGGCAGTGTCTCACCAAAGAGAACAATATCTGGTTTCAGGATGCCATGGCAGGACTCGCAGTCCGGGATTTCCTCACCCTTATCCAGCCTGACTTTAATTTGTTCAAGAGGGTAGCGCTTGCCACAGTTCAAACATACTATCCACCGCATGTTGCCATGGAGTTCAAACACCTTATCGTCTGGCACCCCAGCCTTCTGGTGCAGGTTATCTATATTTTGGGTAATGACACAGTCAAGCTTGCCCAGCTTATCCAGTTCAGCAATAGCAAGGTGGGCTGGATTGGGCTCGGCATCAGTGGGCAACTCCCTTTCCTGAAATATCTGCCACCATTTTCTCCTCGCTTCAGGGCTGCCCATAAGCCTCTGATAGGTGAAGTCCTCTGGGTCAAATCTCTCCCAGATTCCACCAGGGCTGCGGAAATCGGGAATACCCGATTCAGTACTAATCCCGGCCCCGGTGAAGACTACCACCCTTTTAGCCTTCACAATCAGGTCAGCCACTCTATCTATAAGGGTATCTTGGTCCTGTTTCCCCATAGCTCAGCCTCGCCTTTTATTTATATCATAT
>DAOWAU010000158.1 GCA_030634425.1 Dehalococcoidia bacterium | reverse complement strand
GCAATCGGTGTCTATGACCACATCGGCATGCTTCGCCCGCTCCTCTGAGGGAAGCTGACAGCGAATGCGAGCCAGACATTCCCGCTCAGAGAGCCCAAACTTCTCCTTAACTCGCTTCAAAACCGTCGACTCATCAGCCACGGTAACCCAGACCTCATCGACCAATAAAGTCCAGTCGGCTTCAATTAATAGCGGAGCCTCAAGAACCACCACCCCCCGCCTTCGGTACTCCTCCAGTCCAGCCTTCACCATGTTATACATCCGAGGATGCATTATCTGATTCAACCGTGCTAAAGATTCGGGGTCGTCGAATACTATCTCCCCCAGTTTTTTACGATCGACCTCACCCTTGGGGGTCATAATTTGCCAGCCAAAGGTCGCCAGCAACTCACGCCGCACCTCATCACTGGTCCCGAGAGCTTCGTGCCCCACCCTATCAGCGTCTATAATGACAGCACCCAGTTCAGCCAGAAACCGGGATACCGTGCTCTTGCCACTCCCTATCCCACCGGTGAGACCGATAACCTTCATTATTTCCTCCCACCAAGTATAATTACTGATAACCTATTCGCAACTCTTACTCAACCCCGTTTCTTAAAAAGGAAGTGTCCCAAGCGGCTTAGGTCAATGTTTCCCCCACTCAGCAAACAAACGACCTCAGAACCGCTGGGAATATCGACTTTTTTGAAAAGGAGAGCGGCAAATCCGGCTACTCCCCCTGGCTCTGCTAGAATCTTACCCCCTTCCAAGATTAAGCACAGAGCCTCTATCATTTCGTCATCTGAAACTAGAACGAGTTCATCAACATAACGTTGGACCAAAGCCAAATTGAGCTCGCCAACAAATGGGGCGGCTAAAGCCTCGGCAATAGTATCCATCCTACTTAAATGAATCGCCGCCTTTTGCTGAAGGCTCTGCCACATAGCTGAGGCACCGACGGGCTCCACACCTACAATCTTAACCGCTGGCTTCTTCAACTTGATGGCTGTGGCAATGCCTGAAATCAAGCCACCGCCGCCGACGGGGACGAAAACAGCATCAACCTTCGGCAGGTCATCCAAGATTTCCAACCCTATCGTCCCATGACCAGCCACCACATGGGGGTCGTCAAAGGGATGAACCATAGTTAAGCTGCGTTCCTTCTGAATCTCCAGGCAGGTTGTAAGGAGAGCATCCTCAGTAAAAACCACTTCCGCACCATAGCCCTTGGTAGCACTAACCTTGTTAGCCGGAGTTGTGTGAGGCATGACTACTGTAGCTGAGATACCAAATAAAGAGGCAGCATACGCGAGGCCCTGTGCCTGGTTTCCAGATGATATAGTGATAACCCCCCTCTTTCTTTCCTCCTCTGTTAAATGATGTAGTTTATTAATAACCCCTCTAGGCTTGAATGAGCCTGTCTTCTGAAAGACCTCTACTTTGAAATAAAGGTGGGTGTTTGTTCGTCTTCCCAAGGTCATGGAAGACATCAAAGGCGTTCTGTGGACTCGACCGGTTATGATTCGCTGGGCGTTGGTGATGTCCCTTAGTTCAATCATACAATTTCTCCTTCATTATCCACCGCATCCATCGCCTTAGCCAAGTCTATCTGCTGGAAGCCAAGCGGTCAAGGGTGTTTAAGAGGGGGCTAACCCCCTCTTTTTAATCCCCTCCCCTAGACTATAATTGACAATATTCCAGTGCTATAATTACATTAAGAAGGCACGCAATGCATGAGGCAATGCTCTATGAGAAGCTGTCAAACTCCAGGGCGAGGTGTAACATCTGCCAGTGGCGTTGCACCATAAGCCCGGGTAAGTTTGGTGTCTGCCGTATGTACCAGAATCGGGACGGTGTCCTCTATAACAGGAACTATGCCCAGGCATC
>DAOWAU010000081.1 GCA_030634425.1 Dehalococcoidia bacterium | reverse complement strand
CGGCTACAAATATTAGGTGAGGCCAGCAACTGGAGAAAAACCGATTTAGCCTCGCTTGGGGTAAGGTCAGGGATAACTTTTAGTTCCAACGACTGAATCTCTCTCAGCCACCTCGGCTTTCTGACCTGGTATTGGTACAATGGCGGGTCAGTAAGCAGCTTTGTTGGAGCTTCAGCTACCACCACATCACCCTCTTTAATTCTAGCCAACCCATCATCAGTAACCTTCCCAATGATATGGCAATTCAGTCCCCAACGACGAAACAGGTCTGATACCTTATCCTCACAGCCTTTCTTAACTACTATCAGCATTCGCTCCTGTGTTTCGGAAAGCATAATCTCATAGGAGGTCATTCCTGCCTCCCGGCGAGGCACCTTAAGCATATCAAGCTCTATACCATTACCAGCTCTAGCTGCTGTTTCTACTGCTGAAGAGGTCAAGCCGGCAGCGCCTAAATCCTGCATGCCTACTAGCCAGTCGGTGTCAGCCAACTCCAAGCAAGCCTCAACAAGTAGCTTCTCCAGTGCTGGATCACTAGCTTGAACAGCGGTGCTCGGCTCAGGCTCAGCCTCAAAGGTTCTTGACGCCAGTCCTGACGCCCCGTGAACTCCGTCTCTACCAGTTTCAGCGCCGACTATCATTATCAGGTTACCCACACCACTGGCTCTAGCCCTGACCAGTTTATTGACTTCCACGATACCTACGCACATAGCATTAACCAACGGATTAGTTGAATAAGAGCTAGAAAAATAGACCTCCCCGGCGACAGTAGGGATACCCAGCTTATTGGTATAGTCAGTAAAGCCAGCCACTGCCTTACTGAACAGATACCGATTGTGGGGGTTATTTAAAGGACCAAAACGCAAAGAATTAATGGCAGCAACAGGACGAGCCCCCATTGTCAGAATATCCCTCGCCACCCCACCAAACCCGCTGGCTGCCCCCTGATAGGGTTCAATAGCCGAGGGGTGATTATGGGACTCAATCTTCATCACCACCGCGAGCCCATCACCAATATCCACCGCGCCAGCATTCTCAGCTCCAATGTCGGCCAGCACCCTTTTATCTATAGCAGGGAACAACTTGAATAGAGGTTTAGAGTGTTTATAGCCACAGTGCTCACTCCACAGAGAGCCAAACATGCCTATTTCCACAATCGTGGGTTCTCGACCTAGCCTACGAACTATCAGTTCATACTCTGCTTCGCTCAAAGCGACTTCATCTAGTATCTGCTTGTCAACTGTCATAAACCACTCCTATCTAGTCATATAAAAATAAATTATTCTCCCCCGGAACTGGAGTATTTAGAATGAAGACGAAGGGTGAGTCACTGACTGAGTAACTCGGTTACCACCGCGTTGATCTCTCGTCCGTCTGCCCTCCCTTTAAGCTGAGCGATAAGCTTGGGCATAACCTTCCCCTTGTCTTTGGGTTCCTGTGCCCCCACCTCTTCAATAACTTTGCGGGCGGCGACTATAATCTCATCCCGGGTCATCTGCTGGGGTAGATACCCCTTGAGCACAGCCAGCTCTGCTTCCTCCTGAGCTACCAGCTCCTGGCGGTTTCCTTCTTTAAAGGCTTCAATACTCTCCTGATGTTGCCTCACCTCCTTGGCAATTATGCCAAGGATATCGCCATCCTCTAAAGTGGCCTGCCGGGCGATTTCAGCGTTTTTAACCGCAGCCAGAACCAATCGGATAACGGAACGTCTTACCTTATCGCCATCCTTCATCGCCTGCTTCAGGTCGTCGGTTAATTTTTGTTTTAAATCTGCTCTCACTTTAGTTATTACCTTCTTAGTGCTCTGGGTACTCTGGCGGCTTTGCGTTTTTTAGCTGCCTTCTTCCGCTTACGCTTAACGCTGGGCTTTTCATAGTATTCATGGCGGCGCATTTCAGCCCGAATACGCTCCTGTTGCACCTTTTTGTTAAACCGTTTAAGCAAACTTTCGAAGCTCTCATTCTCGCGGGCTACTACCTTAGCCACATAGCATCAACCCCCTTCTCCTTTACGAATATGAAAAGAAAGTGTAACAAACAATCACATTTTAGTGGGCATAAGTTGCCCTGTCAAGGAAGGGAAGACAGATCGTGCCCTCCTCAGGCTCACCACACAGTTCCGTCTTGCCTTGAGAGTACAAAAAAGCGGTATAAGCGGCTATAGCGGCATCGCACATATCATGGTTAAACTCACCTACATAGGGAGTAGTCCCGGCTGAGGTAAGGTCAATACCCAAAAACCCAGTGTTAATAACCACTCCTCCTCAATATCTCACGGGCTGCCACCACACCGCAGGCTGATGCCTGGATTAAACCACGACTAATCCCAGCCCCATCACCAGCGGCAAACATATTGCTCACCTCGGTCTCCAGGCTGGGACTAAGTTGAAGCCGGCAGGAGTAGAATTTGACCTCAACCCCATAAAGGAGGGTGTGGGGGGAGGCAACACCTGGGGCTAACTTATCCATTGCGTTTAGCATCTCCAGAAGTCCGGTAAGGTGGCGATAGGGAAGGACGAAGCTGAGGTCACCAGGGATAGCGCTCTTTAGGGTGGGTTGAACCAAGCCCCGCTTAATGCGGGCGGGGGTGGAACGGCGACCTTTCATCAGGTCACCCAAGCGCTGCACCAATACCCCACCGCTGAGAATATTGGCTAGTCTAGCTATGTATTTCCCGTAGGCAATGGGCTCCCGAAATGGCTCAGTGAAGGTGGTGCTGATTAACAGGGCAAAATTGGTATTTTTACTCTGGCGATTGGCATAACTATGTCCGTTAACTGTGATTACCGGGTCGTAACCACCGGTAGACTCCATAATGACCTCGCCCCCGGGACACATACAGAAGGTTCTAACTCGGTCGTCAAAGCTCTTTGACAGGAACTCCAGTTTCGCCTCATGCAGCACGCTGACCAATTTTTCCATCACTGCCGCTGGCACCTCTACCCTGATACCAACATCAACAGGATTATTACTTATGGTTAGATTAAGTCGTTTAGCCTCTTGAGATAACCAATCCGCCCCCTCTCTGCCTGGAGCTAAAATTAAGTAACGGCAGTCAAGCCTGTCCCCGGTCTCAGTTTCAACACCCCTAACCTCGCCATTATCAACAATTACTGTGGAAGCCATTACCTCAAGCTTAAATTTCACCCGTGACATGAGGTGGTCTCGCATAGCCTTGAGCACCGAGCGGCAACCCTCAGTGCCTAAATGACGAATGGGCACCGGGGTCAGGTGCAGTTCTATCAGAGAAGCCTGGTGGCGGAGGCCATCAACCTTGTCCCCTGTTCCATGGAGCTTATTGGGGGCGCCAAAGTTGAGGTATATGTCATCAACGTACTTGATTAGGGCTTCGGTATCATTCTCCCCGAGGTATTCTTGAAGCCGCCCCCCAACTTGTGGGGTTAGTGTTAGCTTACCATCACCAAAAGCACCAGCCCCACCCAAACCACTAACCAGATGGCAAGGTGAGCAAAGGATACAAGGGCTGCCCTTATCAAGGACTGGGCACAGGCGGCCATCGATGTCCTTGCCCTTCTCTATAAGCAGAATACTTAGGCCAGAAGCCTGAGACAGCTCCAAAGCGGCAAAGATACCCGCCGGCCCACCACCCACAATAATAACATCGTATTTCTTAGCCACCTTAATCAGCAATATCATTGTATAACCTAGAGCTTCAGCCGTCAAGGAAATGGACTATAACTTGACATTGTTTATTAACCTCACCCCCTTAATCCCCCTCGCCATAATATGGAGATGTATTCTTAGCATGAGGGGGAAGAGATTTTAGAGAGGGGCTTCGCCCCTCTCTTATCTACACTCCCCCTTCCCTTAATAAGGGAAGGG
>DAOWAU010000003.1 GCA_030634425.1 Dehalococcoidia bacterium | reverse complement strand
TCCACGTCCTTGGCTGTTTGTTCTGCAGCTTGGCCACGGCGGAAATAGTTTATAATGACATCAGCTCCTTCACCGGCTAGTTTCAAGGCTATAGCTCTACCTATGCCACGAGAACTGCCGGTTACTAGAGCTACCTTACTCTTAAGCATTACCTTTCTTCTCAGCTACTTTAGCCTCTATATAGGAGACAAAATCGCCAAAGGTCTTGAATTTCTGAGCATCCTCGTCAGGAATTTCAATACCAAATTCATCCTCTAAAGCTACCAGTACTTGAACCATATCCAGGGAGTCGGCTTTCATATCTTGGAAGGTGGATTTAGGGGTAAGAACCTCTCGGTCGCAATGGACAATCTTGACGATTGTATCCTTGATAGTTTCTTCGATGGCGGACATAATACTCCTTTCATAAGTTGAGTTTTTTTCTAATTGTAGTTAGCTCTGATTTCAGACAATTCACCACGTCTCCTTCCACCGCCGTCTTGACCTGAGCTATTTTCTTAGCAACATCTGGAGCTCGACTATGCCCATGTACCTTAAACACGATGCCGTCAACACCCCAGATGAGACCACCAGCCATAATATCCGATAAAGAGAGTGACGCCATCAACTTCTCAATCTTGCCCTTTAACCGATGACCTATTATTGGGTATCTGCTCACCTTACTTGTCAAGTAGTTACCAATAACCTCGGCTCCACTCTCGCTAAACTTAAGAATAGCGTTGCCTACAAAGGCATCACAGACAATGACATTTGCCTGCCCGCTAAGGATTCCGTTACCTTCTACATTACCAATAAAGTTCAAGCCGCTCTTTTCCAGAAGGCGGTAGGCCTCCTGAACTAATTGATTGCCCTTATCCGCCTCTCGACCAATATTTAGCAAGGCTACTGTGGGATTAGCAATGTTAAGAAATATTCTAGCATAAACACTACCTATGATGGCAAAGGTCAGTAGATGCCGCGGCTTGCAATCCACGTTGACCCCGAGGTCGAATACTGCTGTCTTGGGGGCAACACTGGAAAGAACTCCACCAATTACGGGACGCTCTATCCCATCTACCATGCCCAGAGACTGCATAGCGCTGGTAACCAGTGCGCCGGTAGCGGTAGCCCCCAGCAATCCATCTGCCTCCCCTGCCTTCACCATATTGGTGGCGACCACTATAGAGGAGTTAGGTCTGTGGCGAACGGCTAGGGCAGGGTGCTTCTCCTCTTTGATAAAGTCGTCAGCGTTGACATAGTGAACAGGCAAACGGGAGATATTATAGTTGGCTAGCTCTGCTTCTATACTATCGCTGGGACCGACTAGGATGACCTCTACGTCATCCTTCTCGGCAGCGGCAACTGCCCCCTTAACTATCTCACCGGGGGCATAATCACCACCCATAGCATCTATTACTACCCTTACTCTCTGGTTGGCTTTTGCCATCAGGTCTTCTTTCCTCCGCAGTATTGGCCGAGTTTAACCACTGCCCCCCCCGAAATCACTGTTTCTCCTTTCTGGTTGCAACTCTCTAAGATGCAATTGACGTAGGGGACACCCTCTTTATGCTCAATGGAATCAATCTTGCCACTGGTGGTTATAGTATCTTGGGGGCGGGCTGGTGTTTTAAAGCGCACTGAAAGCTTGCCCCCCTCTAGCCAGTTGTTACCAAAAGCCTCTGTCATCATTCCCGACATATAGGCAAGAATAAGCATGCCATGGGCTATAGTGCCACCAAGGGGGGTTTGGGTGGCAAAGGCTTCGTCTATATGGATGGGGTTAAAATCTCCGCTTGCCTCGGCATACCGGTTGATATCCCTCTGAGTAACGTGCTTTACGACCTGAGGTAAGCTGTCCCCTTGATGTATATCTGAAGGTTCCAGTTTCTGCTTCAAAGCAAGTATCCCCCTCCGAATTTTACCGTGGTATGGCTATCATGGCTTTTCCCGTTAATACCTTTTCCCCGTCTTGGTTTAGGCCATTGATTTCCAGCACCACTAGGCTTAATCTACCGCGCTCTACTTTTTGGGCTATCTTGCCGCTGCAGGTTATGGTTGTCCCGATAGGTACCACCTTTAAGAACTCAAAATCTTGGGAGGCATGTATCGAGCCGGGTGGTATCGAGAATGATTGTGACAGCGCGTTCATAGCGTATGCGCCTATCGCTAGGGGGGGAACAGTCCCTGATGTCAGGAAGTCCTGTTGCTCACCCACTGCTTCCACATACTTAGAAATAGCCGACTCACTCAGTTGATAAGTGACCGGTGGAAACTCGTATCCCACAGCTAATTGCTCAAAACTTGTAGGCGGCATTTGACTTGTAACTATAAACTACATTTAGTCTTGATGTCAAGGGCTTAGCGGCTAGCGGGCAACCCGGCAGGGGGCTATTCTCCACTGCTGGGAGTAAGCTTTCTTTAACTGGTTTAGGCGCGATTGGAATGAGGCTGAGGCGATATTTTCGGTGGTCATTAACACCGCATCCTCTTTATTATCTGTGTAGTAGCTGCGGCGTAGATCTACCTGGGCAAAACCATACTTGCCATAGAGATTCTGGGCAGCAATGTTAGAAGCACGTACTTCCAGGGTGAGGATTCGGGCATTTAGCTCTGTGGCTAGGTCTATCATGGATATCAGTAATCGTTCCCCTATCCCCTGGCGACGGTGAATTTCCCGCACGGCAAAGTTGGTTATATGCGCTTCGTCAGCCATTATCCAGAAGCCAGCAAATCCCATAATGTATTCTCTAGCTAATGGAGGCAGTTCAGCGCTGTAGAAGCGGGCATAGTTAAACAACCGCCTTACCCTGGGTGCCAGCTTTGAGGTATCCCTCTTTGGGGCAATGGTTGCCTCGGGTGTTTCCTCCGTTTCCCTCTCCTTACAAGCTACAATGTAGTGGGCTAACCAGCTGTGTAGCTCATGCTCGAAATTTACCGGCGGCCAGTCGGAGGGGAAGGCTTCACGGTCAATCTCGGTGACCTGGGCAATGTCCCCCTCACGCATCCGACGCACATAATAAGTCAAGTCTCTATCTCCTGAGCGAAGCTTCGCTCCTAGAATTATTGTAACACATTCATTTATTGAGGACATATTCAAGGGTGTTGGTTAGGCTCTCTCGGGAGATTTACTAAGTCGCCTCGGTTTGCTATAACAAAATGGCGGCTTTTTCTGTTATAATTATAGTACGAAAATTTTTGAGTAGGAGGTTGAATGAAATCAAGGCTAATCCCGATGTGTGTCATGGTTGCCCTCTCCCTCTCCCTCTTGGCTTGTTCTCCCGCCTCTAGGCTGGCATCACTTGAGGTCTCCTGTGATGACTTTTATGAGCAAAATCATATCAGCAGGGCAGTGGAAGTGGCTGCGGGTGATTCGTTTACCGTAACCTTGTGCTCCAACCCGACCACAGGCTTTAGCTGGTCAGAGCAGGCACAAATCGGCGACCAGACGCTGTTACAGCAGACAGGCCACGAATTCATTTCCCCCGGAGAAAAAGGGCTTTTGGGAGCTGCCGGAGAGGAAGTATGGACCCTTAAGGCGCTGAAGAAGGGCGAGGCCACGGTATCTATGGAGTATAGCCGACCTTGGGAGGGCGGTGAGAAGGGGACTTGGACATTTAACTTGACTGTAGTGGTTAAATAAGATAGATTAATCAACCTGAGTAATTTTAGTGAAGGGGAAGTTTTAATAGGAGGTTAACAAATGAAGAAGCGGTGGTTATGGGCTTTAACTCTGTTGCTGGTGATACCAGTAGTTTTTTTCTCCGGTTGTAGTTGTACTAGGGTAGAATTGGGCGATGTGCCCGCGTCCCTGCAAGTCAGCCTGGAGGGTGGTCAGCAGTCGGGGATTTGGGTCAGTGGGGAAGGTGAGGTAACCGCTGTTCCAGATATCGCCACCCTGAGATTGGGTATTGAAGCCCAGGAAGCGACAGTAGATGAGGCTCAGGCTGGGGCGGCTGAGGCTATGGATGGAGTGATGTCAGCGCTGAAGGATAATGGCGTGGCTGAGAAGGACATTCAAACCCAGTATTTCAGCATTCATAAGGTAACAAGGTGGGATAGGGAGGAGGACGAAGAGGTTATCCTCGGCTACAGAGTAACCAATATGGTAACCGCCAAGATAAGAGAGATAGGGGAGGCTGGTTCTATTATTGACGCTGTGGTCGGTGCTGGGGGAGACCTCGTCAGGGTGGATAACATAGCTTTTTCTGTGGATGACCCCTCAGTCTATCAGGAAGAGGCGAGGCAGAAGGCAATGGCTGATGCCCAAGCTAAGGCAGAGCATCTGGCCAAGGTAGGTGGGGTCGGGTTGGGCAAGCCAACCTATATCTCGGAGAGCATTTATATGCCATCCCCTATTTACCCAAGGGCTATGGTAGAAGAAGCAATGCCTGTGCCGGGAGCAGCGCCACCAGAGACGCCAATCACCCCTGGGGAAATGGAGATTAGCCTTACCGTTCAGGTAGCCTATGCTATCTTAGACTAACGAAGATAAATTTGGGTGTAAGGTATATAGTAAGAAGAGGTTGTGGGCGCTTTTGCCCACATACCTCTTTCTTCATTTCTCACCTCCGCTTCCATTTCCTCCAGATAGTCTTGGTATTTAATATCGGGGGGATAGGCTTTGGCCTCGGCTAACCCCTGCCTTACCAGCTCAGCATTGACAAATATATCACCCACATAGACATAGCGCAGCAGCCGACCATATCTATCCCTTTCAGAGAAATCTCGCTCTAAACGAACCTGTTTACCCTCTACCAACCTGCGATTAGCCTCCCGCGCTTCGATGCCGAAGGCTTCTGTTTTAGGGTGAATCTCAGGGGTATCAATGCCGATATATCTTACATGGTAGCCGCCTTCTATAATGATGGTGTCGCCATCAATGACCTGGGTAACCATCGCGCTCTCTGGTGGTGAGCTGCAACCATATAGGGGGAGAAGAAGGATAATAAATAGAAGCCAGCGCCTTTTACTGCTCATTTTGCCACAGGGTTGGCTGCGGGGGTTTCCCTTTATTGTAGGGTAGTCCCAGGTGTTGATAAGCCAGCGGGGTGGCCAATCGACCACGAGGGGTTCGCTCTAGAAAGCCCAGTTGTAGCAGATAGGGTTCATAGACATCCATGATAGTATCTGCTTCCTCGCTGATGGAGGCGGCAATGGTATCCAGTCCCACCGGGCCACCGTTAAACTTGTCAATGATGGTATGTAGCACCTTGTGGTCTATCTCATCCAGGCCTATGTGGTCTACCTCCAGCTTATTTAGTGCTTTGACTGACACCGGTTGGGTAGCGATGCCGTCTGCCATCACCTGGGCATAGTCTCTCACTCGTTTGAGCAGTCGGTTAGCCACTCGAGGCGTGCCTCTAGCCCGACGGGCTATCTCCTTTAGCCCTCCAGCTTCAGTTTTTATCTGGAGAATTCGGGCTGAGCGTTTGATGATGGATTGGATAGATGCCTGGTCATAGAAGTCGAGGCGGTAGACAGCGCCAAACCGGTTTCGGAGGGGTGGGCTGAGCAGGGCAAAGCGGGTAGTAGCACCAATGAGGGTAAAGTTTGGCAGGTTTATTCGTAAGCTCTTGGCACCGGGACCCTTGCCGATAATAACGTCCAGACCAAAATCCTCCATAGCCAGATATAATACCTCTTCTACTGCCCGATTGAGGCGGTGGATTTCATCGATAAAGAGGGCATCGTGACTATGGAGGTTGGTTAAGATAGCTGCCAGGTCTCCAGTGCGTTCTATGGCTGGGCCTGAGGTATTCTTGATGTTAACCCCCATCTCAGCAGCTATGATATAAGCCAGGGTAGTTTTGCCCAGACCGGGCGGACCGTAGAGTAGTATGTGGTCTAATGCCTCACCCCTGCCTTTGGCAGCGGTGATAGCTATGTTCAGATTGCTCTTGACCTTGTCCTGTCCGGTGAAGTCGTCGAGGCTTCGGGGTCTCAGGTTGGTATCAAGTGATACGTCGTCGGCGCTGCGTTTACCTGATGTAATGCGATCTATTTTGACCTCACCCCCTGCCCTTGATAACCACCTTATTATATCACATCTTGGCCTAGTCGGCTCTTTTGCTGGGGGTAGGGGGTGTGAATAGACAAAGTGGGCGATAGAATAGAGCCGCCCTGTTTCAAACAGGGCGGCTCGCTATTATTAAGCTAATCGAATTGTGATGGTGAAAGGCTTAGCTAGCCTGACTTTCTTCGTCTTTCTTTTCCTCACCAGCCGGTGACTCTTCTTCGCCTGCTGGTGCCTCCTCTTCAGCCGCTGGCGGTTCTGCTTCACCGGTTGGCAGCTCTGCCTCGCTGGCCTTGGCTTCAGCCTCTTCACCCACTGGCAGCTCTGCTTCACCGGCTTCGCCTTCTTCACCGACGGGCAACTCAGGCACTTCCTCGGCAACCTCATAGTGGGCTGGAATCAACTTACCAATAATTACATTTTCTTTAAGCCCGCTCAGTCTATCTACCTTGCCAGAGACAGCGGCCTCGGTAAGCACTCTGGTAGTCTCTTGGAAGGAGGCGGCGGCTAGCCAGCTATCAGTATTCAATGAGGCTCGGGTGATACCCAGTAATACAACATGGGCGGTAGCTGGCTCACCACCCTCGGCCAGCACCTTGGCATTAACGTCTTCATAGTGGAACCTGCTTACCAGCTCTCCGGGCACCAGCTCGGTATCACCCGAGGAATCAATACAAACCTTGGTTAGCATCTGGTGGGCGATAACTTCGATATGCTTATCATTTATGTTCACCCCTTGGGAGCGGTAAACCTTTTGTACCTCATCCACTAGGTATCGCTGGACTGCCTCCTTACCCCGGATATGCAGCATATCCTGGGGGTTGACCGAGCCATCGGTAAGTTGTTGCCCCGCCTCTACTTTCTCTTCACTTTGAACACGAATATGGGTGGCAGCGGGAACAACATACTCCCGTGCCTCTTTCTCCTCATACTTGATGACCAACTGCCTGTCTTCAATAATTATCTCACCAGCGACGCGAGCTAGGATAGGTTTAGTTTTAGCGGTTAGGGCCTTTGACTTCTTTTTTGGTTTGGCTTCACCGGGTTGTTCGGCTAATACTGCTCCTATATCTACCCATTGGCCATCGTCCACCATAACTTGCCAGCCAGGGGGTAGTGAATATTCATCGCGGAATACATCAGAGCTAGTAATTTTGATCTTTTTCCCCTCTTCACCCTTAATCACCTCAGCCACCCCCTCTATTTCTGAGACGATGGCTGGAGCCTTGGGTGGTCTGGCCTCAAAGAGTTCCTCTACCCTGGGCAGACCGCTGGTGATATCAAGTCCTGCCACCCCGCCAGTGTGGAAGGTGCGCAAAGTTAGCTGAGTACCTGGCTCGCCGATACTCTGGGCAGCAATTATACCTACTGCTGTATTGATTTCGACTAGATGCCCACGAGAGAGGTCTCTGCCGTAGCATTGCTGGCAAGCACCCTGTCTGGATTGGCAGGTAAGAGGAGACCTGACATGAACCTTGGTTAACCCAGCAGCGATGATTTTAGTCACCTTTTCCTCATCAATTTCCTCATTATGGTCGACAATGATTTCTCCATTGTTGGGGTCAATCACTTTGCTAGCTGCTAATCGTCCGGTTATTCGCTCGGCAAATGAGGGTAGTAACTCCCCTTTTTCTGGTTCAGATATCCATATGCCTTCAGTGGTACCACAGTCCTCTTGGTGGACAATAACATCCTGGGCAACATCAATGAGGCGTCTGGTGAGGTAACCACTCTCCGAGGTTCTCAGGGCAGTATCGGCTAATCCTTTGCGAGCACCATGGGTGGAGATAAAGTATTCCATAACACTGTGCCCCTCACGAAGGCTTGACTTGATGGGGAAGTCGATTATCTTGCCTGAGGGATTAGTCATTAGACCCCTGATACCGGCCATCTGTCTGATCTGAGAAATGTTACCCTTTGCCCCTGAGGTTGCCATCATGTAAATATCACCATAGCGGTCAAGCGACTTAGAAATGGCGTCAGCAATCTTCTCGGTAGTATCCGTCCACACTCCTATAACCTCACTATACCTTTCGTCCTCCGTGATTAGGCCGTGATGATATTGGTTTTCAATAATGGCAGCCCTTTCCTCTGCCTCCTCTATTATCTTGGGTTTGCTATCAGGGACCTTAATCTCACTGATAGCAATGGTAGCCCCTGATTTGGTAGCGTAATGGAAGCCCAGCTGTTTGATGTTGTCCAGTAACACTGCCATATCTTCATGACTCAGTAGCTGATAGCAGTCCGTTACTACTTGCTTTAAGCTTGATTTATCTATTACTTTGTTGTAGAAGCCCCTCTCTGGGGGCAGAATCTCGTTGAAGATGATGCGACCAGCACTGGTCTTAATCCTCTCCCCGCCATTTTCTTGGTCCCTGACCTCAATCTCAACCCTGAGGTCGATAGCGCCAACTTCATAGGCAAGCCTTGCCTTCTCAAAACTGCCGAAGACTGTGCCTTCCCCCTTGGCTCCAGGTATAATGGTAGTCAAGTAGTAGCAACCGAGAACCATATCTAGAGTTGGGGTTATTACTGGCTCACCACGGCTAGGTAGCAGCATATTGTGAATGCTGAGCATCCTCCCCCTAGCCTCTTTGACCGCTGTCTTGGATAGAGGGATATGTACTGCCATCTGGTCACCGTCAAAGTCGGCATTGAAAGCAGAACATACTAGAGGATGGAGCTGGATGGCGCTACCATCGATGAGTACTGGTTCAAAAGCCTGAATGCTAAGTCGGTGCAGGGTAGGGGCTCGATTAAGCAATACTGGCCGTTCCTTGACCACTTCCTCTAGTATATCGTATACCTCCGGTTTGGCTCTGGCCGCCAGCCGGCGGGCGCTCTTATCACTGTAGGCTAGGCCTTGCTCCATTAATCGGCGGACAATGAAGGGTTTAAATAACTCCAGAGCCATGCGTCTGGGTAAACCGCATTGGTGGAGCTTGAGTTCAGGGCCAACAACAATAACCGAGCGTCCACTGTAGTCAACCCGTTTGCCTAGTAGATTCTGACGAAAGCGTCCCTGTTTACCCCGGAGCATATCTGAGAGTGACTTCAATTTGTGATTACCAGTGGCGGCTATAGCTCGTCCTCTTTTCTCATTATCAATAAGAGAA
The DNA here is from genome assembly GCA_030634425.1 of Dehalococcoidia bacterium. The sequence continues at coordinate 18,471 of DAOWAU010000003.1, read as the reverse complement.
TCAACTGCTTCCTGAAGCATCCGCTTCTCGTTGCGGACGATAACCTCTGGTGCCCCTATTTCCAGCAGGTGGCGCAGTCGGTTATTGCGGTTAATCACCCGTCGATATAGGTCATTGAGGTCACTGGTAGCAAATCTACCACCATCTAGCTGAACCATAGGTCGCAGGTCAGGGGGTAACACAGGCAGCACAGTTAGAATCATCCACTCTGGTTTATTGCCACTGCGACGAAAGACCTCCACTATCTGTAGCTGCTTGCTTGCCTTCTTGCGGCGTTGACTTGAAGTGGCACAGACTTCCTTGAGCAAGGCACTGCGCACTTCATCAAGGTCGATGTTTTTAAGGATTTGGAGGATAGCCTCAGCTCCTATCCCAGCCTCAAAAACTTGGCTGAATTTCTGGTTGAGCTCCTCATAGCGGATCTCAGTGAGCAGGGCATGCTTGCGGAGGTCTTTTATCTGGTCCGCATCGTTGGAGACTTGCTCTTCAAACTGTGCCTTTTCCTCAGCCCACTTTTGCCGAAACTGGTTTATTTCCTCTTCTGTTGCTTTTTCCTGTTTCATCTCCTTGATTTTGGCGTCCACCAGGTCCTGTCGCTCAGCTATTTGCTGAAAGCCGCTCTCTTGGACTTGTTTAATTGCCTCCTGGCGTGCCTCTTCATCTATGGAGATGATGATATAGTGGGAGAAATAGAGGACGCGTTCCAGACTCCGTGGTGACAGGTCAAGTAATAGTCCCAGTCGGCTGGGTATTCCTCTGGCGAACCAGATATGACTTACCGGGCATGCCAGTTCAATATGCCCCATCCGTTCCCGACGCACTTTAGCCCGCGCTATCTCAACGCCACACTTATCACAAACAACTCCCTTATAGCGTATCTTTCTATACTTGCCACAAGCACATTCGTAGTCTTTAGTTGGGCCAAAGATTCTCTCGCAGAAGAGCCCGTCCCTTTCTGGCTTCAGGGTGCGATAATTAATAGTCTCTGGTTTAGTTACCTCTCCGTAGGACCAGCTCCTAATCTGCTCCGGCGAAGCCAGGGAAACACGAACAGCATCAAAATCATTAACTTCCAGCATTCGCTTCTTCCACCTCTTTCAAAGTTGAGTCCTGAGCGACCTCAAGCGCTGCCTCTGGTTCGGGGGCTTCTTCAATTTCCTCGCCGGGGCTTACCTTTTCTTCTTCACTGATCACTTCAACAGCAAGCCCTAAACTTCGCAGCTCCATAATCAGGACCTTAAACGATTCAGGTACACCGGGTTGGAGAATATCTTCATTCTTAATTATGGCTTCATAGGTTTTAGCTCGACCGCTTACATCGTCCGACTTGATGGTCAGAACTTCTTGAAGGTTGTGGGCGGCGCCATAGGCTTCTAATGCCCATACCTCCATTTCACCAAAGCGTTGCCCGCCGAATTGAGCCTTGCCCCCCAGGGGCTGTTGGCTAATCAATGAGTACGGTCCGGTAGAGCGGGCATGAACTTTATCCTCAACCAGGTGGTTTAGCTTCATTATATAGATATTCCCCACCGTTACTGGATGGTCAAATGGCTCACCACTGCGCCCATCGCGGAGGATAGACTTACCCAGAATAGGAGGTAGGAGCTTCTTTTCGGCACTCACCTTGTCTACGGCTTGCTTCAGCTCTTTCTGGTTGAGGTCTCGGCTAGCTATGCCTAACTCTTCAAGCCATAGACGCAGGCAAACCTCCTTTGCCTCCCCAGAGTGGGTATCACTGAATACCTTGTCTGCGTCGTAGCCATGGCTGGCGACCCACGCCTTAGCCACCTCTAATTGTATGCCGTGGTTTTCATTGCTGGGGTCAAGATTAATTGCCCCGGCTTTTTGAGCTAGCCAGGCTCTAGCTAGAGCGTCCTCGATAGCAGTATCATCGGCACCATCAAAGACTGGAGTAAGCACCTTGATGCCCAGCGTCTGGGCAGCCCAGCCTAGGTGGGTTTCCAGAACTTGACCAATATTCATACGTGATGGGACACCTATGGGATTAAGAATAACATCTACTGGTGTGCCGTCAGGCAGGAAAGGCATATCCTCGGCGGGTGCTATAAGGGAAATGACCCCTTTATTACCGTGCCGCCCCGCCAGCTTGTCCCCTACGGAAACCTTTCGTTTCTGGGCAACCCACACCTGCACCCATTGATTAACCCCAGCGGGTAGGTCGTCACTGTTATCAGTGGAGAAGACCTTGACATTAATTACCTTACCCCACTCACCATGAGGCATCCGCAGGGAGGTATCCTTCACCTCTCGAGCTTTCTCGCCAAAGATAGCCCGCAAAAGCTTTTCCTCAGCTGATAGCTCAGTTTCCCCCTTGGGGGTGATTTTACCTACCAGAATATCACCTGGGCCTACTTCAGCACCGATCCGAATAATGCCGGTCTCATCAAGCTCGCGTAAACTTTCCTCTCCCACATTAGGTATGTCTCTGGTAATTTCTTCAGGTCCTAACTTGGTATCCCGTGCTTCTAGCTCGTGCTTTGAAATGTGAATGGAGGTAAACTTATCCTTCTCAACGAGGCGGCTACTAATGATGATAGCATCCTCGAAGTTATACCCTTCCCAACTCATAAAAGCGCAGGTCACATTCTGGCCTAGAGCCAGCTCTCCCTGTTCAGTAGCTGAACTATCAGCTATGATATGTCCCAGCTCTACTCGGTCACCTTTCTCTACCACCGGCCGCTGGTTGATGCAGGTCCCCTGATTAGTGCGCACAAACTTCATCAAGGGGTATACATCCTCATCGCCATTGTCTTTAGTAACCACAACCTGTGAGTTGGTAGCTGAGGTTACCACTCCAGCATTTTGGGCTAGGAGCACCTGCCCGCTGTACCTGGCGGCTTCTGCCTCCATGCCGGTAGCTACCAAAGGCGCTTCAGGGCGGAGCAAAGGCACTGCTTGCCGCTGCATATTAGAGCCCATCAGGGCACGATTCGCGTCGTTATGTTCCAGGAAGGGTATTAGTGCTGTAGCCACACTGACTATCTGCTTGGGTGACACATCCATAAACTCAACATCCTCGGGTGCTACCACTAGGTAGCGCTCAGCTAGCCTTGTCTCAACCTTGTCATCGACAAATTGGTTATTCTGGTTAAGTTTGGAGTTGGCTTGGGCAATGGTGTATTCATCCTCTTGCTCAGCGGTCAGGTAGACTATCTCATCGGAGACAAAGGGCACCACCTTTATCTTTCTGGATGATAGGCGAGATAGCTTGGTGGCAAGGGCCGGGGTAACAGTAGTGCCTGCTTTCGCTATAGCCTTACCCTTGTTATTTGACACTGTCTCTCTGACCGTCTTGCCCAGCAGCCCATCGTAGTCGTTATTTACCTCGGCGATAACCTTACGGTACGGGGTCTCAATAAAACCGTACTGATTAATCCGGCTATAGGTGGCTAGAGAGCCGATGAGACCGATATTAGGTCCCTCTGGGGTCTCAATGGGGCAGATTCTACCATAGTGGGAGAAGTGGACATCGCGAACCTCAAAGCCAGCGCGTTCCCGGGATAACCCTCCCGGTCCTATTGCTGATAAGCGTCGCTTATGGGTTAGCTCGGCCAATGGGTTGGTTTGATCCATAAATTGTGATAGCTGTGAGCTGCCGAAGAACTCTCTGATAGCCGCCGCTATGGGGCGAATGTTGACCAGGGCACTGGGGGTGACTGCCTCAGTGCTGATAATGCTCATGCGCTCCCTAACTACTCGCTCCAAGCGCAATAAACCGATGCGAAACTGATTTTGCATTAGCTCACCAACAGTGCATACTCGCCGATTCCCCAGGTGGTCAATGTCGTCACGGGTGTCAGTGCCATTATTAATCATGATAATGTGCCTGACTATCTCTACAATATCTTCCTTACTTAGAGCCCGATTCTCCTTGGCAGGGTCAAGCCCTAATCGCTTGTTGAGCTTATAACGACCTACGTCGCCCATGTCATAACGTTGAGGGTCAAAGAATAGGTTCTTTATTAGTTTTCGGGCATTCTCAATGGTGAGAGGGTCGCCGGGGCGTAACCTTTTATAGATAGCGAGCAAGGCATCGTTCTGGTCCTTGACTAAGGGGTCACGCTCTATAGTTGACTTGATAAATTGATGTTCCTCAGAGTTATCCTCTTCAGCAAATAGGCTAAGTAATTTCTCATCACTCCCATAACCGATGGCACGCAGAACTGTAGTAATAGGAATCTTCCGTTTACCATCTATCTTGGCTGAGAGTATATCCCGGTTGCTGGTCTCAAACTCCAGCCAGGCTCCACGGGTAGGAATTAGCTTAGCGCGGCACAGGAGACGACCACTGGTGGCGTCTTCTTCAGTGGTGAAATAGACGCCAGGGGAACGAAGTAACTGGCTTACTACCACCCGTTCCGCTCCGCTGGTAATAAAGGTGCCTTTAGCCGTCATCATGGGGATGTTGCTGAAAAACAGGTCTTGTTCTTTGATTTCCCCGGTTGCTTTAACCAGCAGCTTGGTGTTGACATAAAGGGGAACCGAGTAAGTCAAGTCCCGTTGGCGGCACTCTTGCTCGGAGTAACGGGGGTCACGAAACTCGTAGTTTATAAAGCTAAGCTCCAACCTCTTCTCAGTGAAGTCTTTGATGGGGGATACCTCATTCAGCAGTTGCTTTAGCCCCTTCTCTTGAAACCAGCGGAATGATTCTAATTGAACCTCAATCAGATTGGGGACGTCTAGTATCTGGGGTAACTTGGCATAAGATTTTCTGGGAACGAGGGGCATCCCTTTTACAGCATGCGGTAACGTAAGCACCATAACTAACTCTACTCCTTAAACAAATAAATGCGGAAACCTTTGTATTATTGCAATACTAATCCGCCGTAACAATAGGGGGTGACGAAGGAAATTATAATAGGGTGAGAATTAAGCGCATAATTGCAAAACTTAATACTATCACGATTTTTAAAATTTGTCAAGACCCTTTGGTATGAATTTTTAGCAGTATTCTTAAAATGATGCCAGAGCTGGCAACAGCGGATTGATTATCGCTTGACACTAGGTGTGAGGCTCTTGTTATAATAGTTAACTTGATAGTTAAGGGGTGAAGGCGGATATGGTGCGGATAAATGTCTCTCAGCAGCTTAAGTCACCTGTAGGGTCAACGCGAGACTATGAGGTGGCTGAGGTTGTCGATATTGCTGGTGGCGATAGCGTGGTTGAGGGCAAGGTTACCCTGGTACATACTGGCCGGGGTATCTTGGTCAAGGCGAGACTGCACACCGAGGTTGAACTTACCTGTAGCCGCTGCTTGAGTTCGTTCGATTATCCTTTACGGCTGAATTTTGAGGAAGAGTATTTCCCGGTCACAGATGTAGTTAGCGGTGTTTCGTTGTCCTTGCCTGACGAGCTGGGAAGTTTCACTATTGATGAGCATCATGTTCTTGATTTAACCGAGGCAATACGCCAGTATGCGCTACTGGCTACCCCGATGAAGCCACTTTGTCGCGAGGATTGCGCTGGGTTATGTTCTAATTGTGGGCATAACCTTAACCAGGGACCTTGTGATTGTCCTCAACAGGCTGACCCTCGCTGGTCTAAGCTAAGTGAATTGGCTTCAGATGATAGCGTGTTAGCGACTAAACGGAAGGAGGTGAAGTAGCGTGGGAGCTTTACCTAAACGGAAGACTGCCAAAGCACGTAAGGGTAAGAGGCGTAGTCACCTCCGACTTTCCTCTCCTCCCCTAGACTATTGCCCTCAATGTAATAGTCCTAAACTGCCCCACCATGTCTGCCCTACCTGTGGAAGCTATGCTGGTAGGGAGGTCATTGAGATTAAGAGTTCCAAAAAGAAAGAAAGCTAAGGAGGGCTATTCCTATGCTCAAGACTGCTATTTGCGACCTTTTCGGCATCAAGTATCCGATTATTCAGGGGGGAATGGCTCATGTAGCCACGGCTGAGCTTGTCTCGGCAGTCTCTAATGCTGGTGGATTGGGTATTATTGGTGCTGGTACTGCTGAGGCGGATTGGGTGAGAGAACAGATACATCTGACCCGTGAGCAAACGGATAAACCCTTTGGGGTAAATATTCTGCTGATATCCCCCTTTGCCAAGCAGGTTATAGAGGTGGTTTTGGAGGAGAAGGTGGCTGTGGTTACCACTGGCGCCGGTAATCCTGGTCCTTACATCCCCAGATTTAAGGAGGCAGGGATAAAGGTGATGCCAGTGGTAGCTAGTGTTGCTTTAGCCAGGCGTCTGGAACGATATGGCGCCGACGCCTTCGTGGCTGAGGGTATGGAGTCGGGAGGTGAAATAGGACAAATCACGACCATGCCTTTAGTGCCTCAGGTGGTTGATAGTGTTAAGGTACCGGTGGTAGCGGCTGGGGGTATCGCTGATGGGCGGGGCTTGGTGGCAGCTCTGGCGCTTGGAGCTCAGGGTGTTCAGATGGGAACACGCTTTGTTACTAGCGAAGAGTGCATCGCTCACCCTGCTTACAAACAGGCGATCCTAGATGCCAGCGACCGCTCTACGGCAATTTCAGGTCAGAGCACCGGTTACCCTATGCGTGCTCTAGAGAATAAGCTAATTCATGAGTTCTGGGAGAAGGAGAAGTCTGGAATCTCCATGGATGAGCTTATGGAGTTTGGTGTAGGAAAGGTGCGTATTGGCTTGATTGAGGGCGATCTTGATAATGGCACACTCCTGGCAGGGCAGATTTCAGGGATGATAAAAGAGATTACACCGGTCAAGGTTATTATAGAGGAGATGGTGGCTGAGGCTGAGGCACTAATTGCCCAGCTTAAGGATTCTGTAGGGGGGTGAGTTGAGGCTGAGCTGATGAAGGTGGCCTATATTTTCCCGGGGCAGGGCTCTCAAAAGGTAGGGATGGGGCGTGACCTCTATGATAATTTTGCCTCAGCTAAGGCAGTCTTTGAACAGGCTGACGAGGCTTTGGGGTTCCCTCTCTCCCGATTATGCTTTGAAGGCCCGGAGGATGAACTTCGGCAGACCGTTAATGCCCAGCCAGCTTTGATAGTGGTGAGCTATGCTTGCTTGACGGCTGCCGCTGAGGCGGGTGGTGGCAGATTACCACCGCCTGCTTTTGTTGCTGGTCATAGCCTGGGTGAGTATACCGCACTGGCGGCAGCCAGAGTACTTGATTTTGCGACTGTTGTTTCTCTGGCTCGAGAGAGGGGACGGTTAATGTATGAAGCCGGGCTGAGGAAAGCCGGGGGCATGGTGGCAATAATTGGGCTTGATGAGGCTTCATTAACTGAGGTGTGTGCTCAGACCAATACCTATATCGCTAACGTTAACTGCCCCGGTCAGCTAGTAATCAGTGGAGCGAAGGGTAATTTAGCCCCAGCTGCGGACTTGGCTCGGGACAGGGGAGCTCAGCGCACCATCCCTTTACGGGTAAGCGGTGCCTTTCATACTCCATTGATGCAATCCGCTTGTGATGGTCTCTTCGAGATTATAGCTACCCTCTCCTTTCATCAACCTGCCATTCCTATTATAGCTAACACTACTGCTCAGCCGGTGACTAATGTCAAGCAGGTAAAAGCAGAACTGCTTACCCAGTTGTGTCAGCGTGTCCAGTGGCAGCCCTCTATTGAGTATATGATAAACGAGGGGGTGTCTACCTTTATTGAGATAGGACCGGGGGAAGTGCTTAGTGGTCTGCTTAGACGGATAAATAGGGGGGCTAAAACGGTGAATATAGGTGATGCGGATGCTATCGGGAATTTAGCCAATCTATTCCCCTCCTCCCCGGTGGGGGAATAATGAACAGTGTTATTGATTCTTATCAATTTGGACTGGTCTCAATTAGTGGTAAAGAGTATACCTCAGATGTAATCGTTTTCCCCGATAGGGTTAAGGATAACTGGTACAGAAGGAGTGGTCACCAGCTATGCCTTGGCGATATAGCTGAGGTTATGGCAGGGAAGCCTGAGGTGCTGATAGTGGGCACCGGGGCATCAGGTCTGGTGGAGGTGCTACCTGAGGTGCAACAAGCCGCTGATGCCCAGGACATTAAGCTTATTGTGGAGACTACGGATAAGGCTTGCCACACATATAATCGGCTTTCTCAGTCTCACCGGGCGGTAGCCGCTCTTCATCTTACCTGTTGAAAAAGGCAAACAGCCGAAAGTCACCAGGATTGACCCCACATTGCTCATTTGCTAAACTCAATGGAACTGTGAACTTTACTGTGGCTAGGTTGGGAGATAACCTATGGCTGGAGCACGGCGCAAAGCAAGAGAGCTAGCTCTACAGGTGCTTTATGAGGCTGATTGTGCAGGGCATAAGGCGGAGGAAGCAGCAACCCGCCTTCTCGCTAACCAGAGATTGTCTGCAGAAAATAGTGCCTTCATTCGCGAGCTGGTCGGCGGAGTTATCCGTAATAAGGAGAAGATTGACCACAATATTCAAAGCTTTGCCCCCGCTTGGCCTATAGAACAAATATCGCTAATCGATAGGAACATTCTCAGGCTTGCCATATTCGAAATCCTGTTTGATAATAAGACGCCGATTAAGGTGGCTATAAATGAGGCGGTGGAGCTGGCCAAGAGGTTTGGCACCGATAGCTCATCAAAGTTTGTTAATGGAGTCTTGGGTTCAGTTAGTGCTCTGGCCAATAGATAGAAAGCTGTTAGGAGTAGGGGGAGAAAGTGGCAACCATTTTTGACCGAGTAAAAAGGGTAGTTGTTGAGCAGTTAGGGGTGGATGAAGAGGATGTAGTGCCCACAGCCAGCTTTGTTGATGATATGGGTGCTGATTCTCTGGATTTGGTGGAACTGAGAATATCTTTGGAAGAGGAGTTTAGCACCCCTTCCCGGGAGATTGAGATACCGGAGGAGGATGCGGAAGATATAATAACGGCCCAAGATGCCGTTGATTACCTTAGAGACCTGGGCGTTGAGGATGAGTAAATAGAAGGCGATATGATTAAAGCAGTATTCTTTGATTGGTTAAATACCATAGCTCATCCAGAGCCAGACAGACACGAATTGTTCTCTAAAGTTGCCCAGGAGCTGGGCGTTGAGCTACCCCCGCAGAAGTTAATAAAGGCTATCCATGTGGCTGAGAGTCAGGTGCCAGCGGGTGCCCCACCGAGGTGGAGTGAAGGGAAAGATGAAGACCCCTTTATTCGCTATCAGGAGGTATTATCAGTTGAGGCAGAGGTAAAGATGTCAAGGGAGACGATGCTGGAATTTACTAGGCGGATAAGCCGACTGGTTAGAGGTGGTAGCGTAACCTGGGTTCTCTATGATGATGTATTGCCCACGGTAAAGATATTAAAAAAGCGAGGCTTGATTTTAGGCCTGATTTCCAACCTCATCATAGGCAAAGTTGAGCTGGAATCCTACCTGGATTTTATAGTTACCGCCAAAGAGATTGGGGTGGATAAACCCCAGCCACCCATTTTCCTGGCGGCACTGGAGCGCGCTGGGGTAGATGCTTCCGAGGCAGTCTATATTGGTGACCAGTATGAAACCGATGTAGTCGGTGCCAGGGGGGTAGGTATCAACCCTGTTCTTATCGACCGCTATGACCTAGCGCCCGAAGTCAGCGACTGCCCGCGAATTCATAGCTTGTCTGAGGTGATTCGATACCTTTAGCCGTTAAGTGGGCTCCCCGTTGAGCACCTTTCGCTGTCTGGCTAGCAGGGCCTTGTCAACTTCGATGTCTCTAATTTTCTCGCAGACCTTGCGGAAGTGGAGTCCCTGAACGGCAAGGGATATGGCTAAGCTGAAACGCCGTGGATATTTCACCAGAGTGGAAAGGAACAGCTTCCAGTAATAAACCCTGAATTTGTCCTTAACACCTAAGACAAACACAGATTTGAAGAGTGCCCCAATATCGTTAAGGTTAACCTTGGGGCGCGCCTTTTTATTAGGCTTATACTCATCTAGGAATATTTTGATTCGTTCGTAATAATGCTTGGGGGCATAGATGGTATGCAGGATTTGCTTATAGCCATTGATGAGCACCTCAAAGTTCATTTTGGGAATGAAATTGGTGGTGCCGTCTGTGTTATCGCCGGTAGCACCGGGCAATAGGCGATTCTCCTTCTTCAGGCGGTGCCATAATCTTGTTTCCGTGGGGGCGTTTAGCAGACCAACCATAGCGGTAACAATTCCGCTCTTTTGGATGAAATTGATTTGGCTCTTGAAGATAGAAATGGGGTCACTGTCGAAGCCGACAATAAATCCTCCCATTACCTGAAAGCCGTAGTTCTGGAGCTTCTTAACCGAAGCCACTAAATCGCGGTTCTTATTGGTGAACTTATTGCACTCAATTAGGCTTTCCTCATTGGGGCTTTCGATGCCAATGAATACATTGTTAAACCCGGCGTCAGACATTAATCGCATCAGCTCTTCATCATCGGCTAGGTTTATCGAGGCTTCGGTGAGGAAAGTAAAGGGGTATTCTTTCTCCTCCATCCATTGAATCATTGCCGGCAGGATATCTGCCTTTAGCTTTTTCTTGTTGCCTATGAAATTATCATCAACAATAAACACGCTGCCCTGATAACCCTGATTATATATCGCATCTAGCTCGGCTAGCATCTGGTCTTTAGTCTTGGTTCGTGGTTTATGCCCGTCTATGATGATAATATCACAGAACTCGCAGTCGAAAGGGCAGCCTCGAGAATATTGAATAGTCGCTGTGGCGTACTTGTTCAAATCAACGAGCGACCATAGAGGGGTAGGGGTTTTGGTTATGTCGGCTTTTTCGTCAGTTTTGTAGACATGCTTGGGGCATCCCCGCTCTAGGTCTTTTAAGAAAGGCGAAAGGGTGATTTCAGCTTCATTGAGTATAACATGGTCTATGTCACTAACATCGAAAAATTTATATCCGGTGGTAAAGAGGGGACCACCAGCGACAATCTTGGTATTGAGTTTTTTACACCGGTTAACAACTTCCCTTGCTGATTCTTGTTGCACAACCATGGCACTGATAAATACATAATCAGCCCATTTGATGTCTTCATCGTTTAGGTTGGTTGTATTCATATCTGTAAGCCTTTTCTCCCACTCGGCGGGGAGCATAGCGGCTACAGTTAATGGGCCTAGAGGCGTATTTAGTGCTTTTCTGGAGGTTAATTTCAGAGCGTGTTTAAAACTCCAGAAGGTGTCTGGGTATCGGGGATAAACTAAAAGTATTTTCAAATGAGGCTCCTCTTACACGAATTTTCGAGAAAATCAAATCATTATAGCATTTTTGTCAACAACTTGCTAGTGGAAATGGTGAAGTCGTCAGGGGATTGCCTTGCCCTATAGTTGCATCCTCCCTGAGGTAGCTAAATGCCTCTGGCTGGGATACTTTTATCCCAGTAATTCGGCAATCTCCTTCCTCCCCTTTTTGAGATACTCAGCCTGCTGGGGGTCAAGGAGCTCCAGCAGCGCCATAAATTCCCCTACATGCTCTTTCTCATCGTCCCGAATGTGAACAAGCACCTTCTTAGCCCGCTCATCATCGGTGGCATCAATGTGGGCTTGGTAGAGAGCGACGGCATCCAGTTCAGCGGCTATGTTTTGCATTATAGCCCTGGCTAGCTCAGCGGCGTTCATCTTTCTGGGCACCATAGTGCCAAAGGGATTACTGAAGTCCATTTTTCACCTCCATTACTACGAATCTATCGGCTTCAACTTGATCTCCATAAGCCGTGGATATTGCAGTACTCTCTTGCTCCCTTTACTTTTTGTGGTTCGATTTCAAATTCTGCCTCTGGCTTATCTCCCGGCTCGAGGAAATGCCGACAACTCCCGCTATCGGTGATTATCTCAATCCACTCTATGTAGTGTTTTTCCTCCATGGGGTGCGGTATGCTGCCAACCTTAACCTTCACTCCTTTAGCAGTTGTTTCTATCACTGGCACATGCTTTTCCTGACCAACATCTGTTGTCTTCTCCCCAAGCAATTCCATGGGCTGCCCGCAGCAGACCAGTTCCCCCTTTCCAGCATGCAACACCTCAACGATGTTACCACAGATATTACACCGATAAACCTGTTTTTGTGCTGTCATTTTCCCACCTCCTCTAATAGTTTCACTATGTTAGGCAAAGCGGCATTCCTTATGCTTCTGGGCGATAGTAGCAGCCAGATTATCTAGAGCCTTGAAATCGGCTTCCTTGGGGAAACCATTGCTGAGCACAGGTTCCAATACCTCTGCCTTCAGGTTAGGAATCATCCCGGCGAGTTGTTCCACCGTCTTACCGCCCCAGCCATATGAACCGATAATAGAGACAAACCTCGGTTTGGCTCTCAGGGCATTTGCCAGGAAGACGGCATAGGCAACATTGGGATGGGGACCAGCCAGAACGGTGGGCGTCCCGATAACCACTGTGGCCGCATCCACCAGCGCCATGGCTAGCTTGCCTAGGTCGGTTACGGTGAGGTCAAACTGCTTTACCGTCACCCCTCTCTGAGATAGAGCTTCGACAAAATATTCCACCATCTTTTTGGTGCTGCCATGCATGGAGATATAGGGTAATACCACCATGTTCTTGGGCTCATCAAAGACCCAGCTGTGATACGCCTTCAGGATGAACTCCGGCTTGTCATGCAGGGGGCCGTGGCTGGGGGCGATGATATCGATGACGTAGTCATTTAGCTTCTTTAAGTGCCTCTGGATATTGGCTCGGAAAGGCATCATGATTTCAGCATAATACCTCTTGGCTGCCTCATAGACCTGCCCTTCATCAGTGACATACAGGTCGGTGGTGGCTAAATGAGAGCCAAACAAATCACAGGGGAAGAGTATTTTCTCCTCTCTCAAATAGGTAAGCATGGTCTCTGGCCAGTGAACCCAGGGGGCGTGGATAAACTCCAGTGTTCTATCTCCCAGCGAAATAGTCTCCTTATCATTGACGGTGATAAATTTCTTTTCCGGGATGAGGAGCAGGGCGGCGAGCATATCTTTACATTTGGCTGTGACTACCACCTTAGCATCGGGGTATTTTCCCAGGACTTGGGGGATGGAACCGGAGTGGTCCTGCTCGGCATGATTGGCAACAACATAGTCTAGGTTCTCTATCCCAAGCTGGTTCAGGTGGTTTATCAATACCTTCGGCATAGTAGGGTCTGCGGTATCAATAAGAGCTGTCTTCTCACTGCCCTTAATCAAATATGAGTTGTAGCTGGTGCCATCGGGTAGGGGGATAAGGGCGTCAAATAACCGCCTATCCCAGTCAATAGCTCCTACCCAATAGATTCCCGCTCTTATTTCTCTTGGTTTCACGCTACTTCTCCTTTTAGTACTCAAGCAGTCTTTTTCGCCCTCAGTCCTCTATTTTTTCGAATTCATCCTTGCTCGCTCCGCAGACAGGGCATACCCAATCATCGGGTAGTTCTTCAAAAGGCGTGCCCGGTTTTATCCCGCTATCGGGGTCTCCCAGTTCCGGGTCGTAGATATAGCCACAAACGGTGCATTCGTATTTTGCCATTTTGGGTTTTGCCTCCTTTTTCTCTTCAACGTAGCTGGGGGCTGTCTTGGGGGTGGTGCCCCGCTTGACCTTATGATAATAATCGTAGGTCATACATTCTTCCTCTGTCAACACATCTGCGTCTATAAGCTCGCCAATAAAAATGGTGTGTGTTCCCACGTCTACTTCCTTGATTACCTTGGCTTCCAGATAGGCGACGGCATTTTCAATGACCACCGGCGCTTTGGTTTCACCTATCTTATAATTGATACCCTTGAGCTTATCTATGTCCCTGCCTGATTTGAAGCCGAAGTGACCGATGAAAGAGAGGGGAGTGCGCTGGCTGAGGGCAGAAGCGGTAAAGGCTTTGCTTCCCTTGATAAGCTGGTGGGTTAGATTGTTTTTGTTGATGCTTACCGCGATGGTTGGCGGCTCAGATGTTATCTGGAATACAGTGTTGGCGATTTGCCCGTTGAGCTTATTTCCCTTCCTTGAACCTACTACATACAGACCGTAGCTTAACTTATGCAAAGCCTTGGTATTCATCATCAACCTCCCCTTTATTTGTGAGTAGCCCGATTTTAACCGATTTCTACTCGAGAGTAAAGATGGGCGGTGGTCGGCTATATCCTTGACAAAGCTAGCCATCAAAACTAGGATTGGTTATTGCAGTATAGCCACTGACTTTGAACATGGAGAGGGAGGATTATGGCTCTTTTGGACCTGATAAAACACAGAAAAAGCGTTAGGAATTTTCTGGATAAACCGGTTGAGCGGGAGAAGATAATGAAGTGCCTTGAGGCAGCGAGGCTAGCTCCCTCCGCCTGTAATGCCCAGCCATGGAAGTTTATCGTGGTGGATGATAGGGAGTTGAAGGATAAGTTGTGCCATGCTGCCTTCAGTGGCATATATTCGGTGAATTCCTTTTGCAAGAAGGCACCGGTTATCGTGGTAATTGTCTCGGAGAGGCGCCGGTTTCTGACTGCAATCAGCCGGTTTATATCTGCGGTCGGGGGAACGCTGCGCAGGACAAAATACTACCTCATAGATATCGGGATAGCTGGGGAGCATTTTGTCCTCCAGGCTGAGGAATTGGGACTGGGCACCTGCTGGATAGGGTGGGTTAACGAGGGGGCGGTAAAGCGGATATTGAATATCCCGCGGTATGAAAAGATAGACGTCCTCATCGCGCTGGGCTATTACGATAGGAAAAAGCCGCCTTCGGAACATAGCAGGAGGCCGATAAATAGCATTTCCTCGTTTAACTCCTATTGAGTCTTGACAGCCTATTCGCAATTGTATTAAAATGCGAATAGGCTCAGTGATAAGGAGGTGAGAAGATGTGTAAGAGTTGTGGTTGTGCGCGTTGTAAGTGTGGTAGAAAGATTGTCAACGGGGTCTGTGAAGGGTGTGGCCAACCCTATGACGCCTGTACCTGTAAGCCGGTAAAGTAACCGAAGACCTTAACCCCCGGTTTCCCTCTTGATGCTGACCTCCGCCCCCGACGTAACCTGCTTGAGCACGGTGGCGTCGCCTGTAATCCTGCCGAAAACATTGACTGCGCTGGCGGGCCGTATCTCCTCCCCCTTGCTCATAGGTGTCGGCCCGAAGAACAGGCAAAGGGCAGCCCCCGGCGGCCAGTAGCCCAAGTCCCCCATGCCCACCAGTTCCTGGGCGTTTTCCTCCTCTAGCTTAAGCGGAATGGAGAAGTATATCTCATCCCCCCACCGGTTTGCCTGCCCCTTAATAGGCAGGGCTTCCCAGATAGCCTGAGCGGTCTTGGTTTCATTCAGTTCGGCGGTCACCGAAATACCGCCGGTCTTGATTCGAATTTTTCTCGCCATAAGTAGAGACAATTATATCATATTATCTTCCTCTTTCTGCCAAAAGGGGATTCGAAACCCTGCCTTGACTTTTGAAGTGGTTAAGCCTTAAATATTGGTGGCACCACAGCCTGATGTTGATAGATTTAGTCCAGTAGCCCTAATCTTGCTCAAGATGTTTTACCGACACTAAGGAGGAGGTTATGGTAGAAGACTCAGGTATAGTAAAGTTTGACCATACCAAACTTACCTACGGGGCAGAAAAAGTCCTGGAGGAGCCAGAAGAGCTCAATTGTCTTTTTGAGGCTAAGCAGGCTTTAATCAAAATCGTTGATGAAGCGCTGGAAAAAATCATCAATATTCCGGGGACCGATCTCAGGCGCAATCGGTGTAGTGCATGGTTAACGACATATGAGCTCCTGCTTGCCAATATCATTAGGGACGATAACCCCCTTGCCGAGAAAGGCGCTGCTGGATTAAAGGAAGCCTTGGAGTCGGTGTGCACTGGTGCGTCACTCAGAGAGTTCATGGCCATAACTCCAGCAGCTGAAAAGTATGTGCCTTTCAACGATGGTGTCAGCATGCTGAAGGTCGCTCAGGATAGGTATAGGTCTGTCATTGCTTCCGCCTCGCCACGAGCGCCAAATCCTATAAGAATCTGGTCGGGGGCATCTCCAAGATTCAAGAGATACGGGGTGATACTCGAACTACCGGATGAGGAGGTGACAGAGTTTTTTAGATTGGACCCGGCACCAGTGTTCTATGTTAATGGACAGGTCACAGGTCTCAGGATTGGAAGCGAGGGTGTTTGGGAGGCGGGGCGGATTGTTATGAAGGAGAGGCCTTTCTCTATCTACATTGAGGACTTTCATCACAACACGGAAGAGGTCCTGGTTCCGGATAAGCCAACCATCCTGCAAGTCGATAGCCCCACTGCTGAGTCGCGACCCTACTTCAACGGCGAGCTATTTTACGTTCCGCGAGGTGTTGTTATCTATATCAACAGGGAGGTCAGGCACTTTGCCCCCTTACCGGTCCTGACTGGCGCCACTACTTCACCGGTTATTTTCCGGTTAGCCACCACCACAGACGCTAAGGATTTTCATCATAATAAGTTTGAATTCATCCGCCGGATTTTATAAAAATTATCTTCTCCCCTCCTTCAAAGGAGGAAAATATATATAAAAAGGGGGGCAAAGCCCCTCGTAAACTCCTCGTCTATTACCTAAGGATATTTATAGCTCACTTTAGGAAGAAAATAAGAATATATGTGACTACCAATGACAGCCCCGCAATATATAATATCCCGCCAGCTTTGAATAAAGACGGGATATGAGTTATCAAATTGTGACTTTTCCGCCATAATTTAATTGAACGGTCTGATATTCGATTTACCATTTCATTCAATTCTTCTTTGGTTTTACTCTCTATATTTAAGCGCAAGCGATCGGGTAACCCTTGAATATCTTCAAGTGCTTTATCAATTCCAATTTGTCTGAGATATAGTGCCCCGCGAGCGAGGGCAAAAATTATAGTAGATGCGCCTAAAAGCAAAGCCGAAAGTAGGAATAATGACTTGTTGGTCGTAATGTACTGCGCTGTAAACTTGTCAAAATTTCCTAGAAGCCAGAGTAGTGTTCCCACACTTATTGCCAATATCCAATTAGTTGCATTTTCTAAACTATGGCGTGACCGCTGAAATCTATCATACCTTTCTAAACGCTGGGTAAATTCGCCAACTTTTTTCTGTGCGAGTTCAAATAGCTTTTCTTCACTTAGCTTTTTAGCCATTTTCAGATTCCTCTCTTAGATTATTATATCACCCCACCCTCCCCAATACCTCCTCCAAAACCCTCTGCCACTCCTTGCCCAGCTGTTTGTAGTCTAGCCTTATTTGGGTTAAGCCTATCTTTATTCCCTCCCTTGCCAGCGGGGTGAGTTTTTCCTTGTTGAACTCCATGCCCTGAAAGCGCCTGACGACAATCTGCTTGTCCTCGGTGTCAATGGACTCAATCCCCGCCTTAGCCGCCAGGATTTTGATTCTGAGGGCGTAGAGGAGGTTTCTCACCTCTGGCGGCGGTACGCCGAATCGGTCGCTGAATTCACGGGCTAGGTCGTCTATCAGCTCAGCCTGGTCCACCTTCACCAGCTGCTGGTAGAGGCTTATTCTGGTATCGAGGTCGGCGACATACCTCTCCGGGATATAGGCGGGCAGGGGGAGGTCTATAGTGGGGGGTGGCAGGTGTTTAGTGACTTTCTTCACGCCAGCCCGCTTCGCCTTCTGCTCCTCCACCGCCTCCGCCAGCAGCCGACAGTAGAGGTCGAAGCCGACGGCAGTGATATGCCCGCTCTGTTTCGCCCCGAGCAGGGTTCCTGCCCCTCTTATCTCAAGGTCCTTAAGTGCGATGTTGAAGCCGGCGCCGAGCTCAGTGGCTTCAAATATGGTTCTCAGCCGTTTCTTGGCGGTCACGGTCAGCTGCTTCCCCTTCTCATAGAGGAAATAGGCATAGGCGAGGTTGGCGCCACGACCCACTCTTCCTCTGAGTTGATACAGCTGGGTCAGCCCAAATTTATCGGCTTGGTTAACAATCAGGGTGTTGACATTGGGCATATCCAGTCCCGATTCAATAATGGTGGTGCACATCAGGACATCACTCTCGCCCTGGGCGAAGTCAGCCATCACCCTCTCCAGCTCCGCCTCCGGCATCTGACCGTGGGCGATGGCTATTCTGGCTTCGGGCACCAGCGACTGGAGCTTAGCGGCGACGAAGGCGATGCTCTGGACCCGATTGTGGACAAAGAAGACCTGCCCGTTTCGTTCTAGTTCCCTGAGTATGGCTTCCCGGATAGTACGGTCGTCGGCTTCAGCAACATAGGTCTTGATGGGGAGGCGGTCTTCGGGGGGAGTCTCCATGGTGCTCATGTCCCTAACTCCCACCAGGGACATGTGGAGGGTGCGGGGAATGGGGGTGGCGCTCAGGGTTAGGGCATCCACCTCCCGCCTCATCTTTTTGAGGTGTTCCTTATGGGCTACGCCAAAGCGTTGCTCTTCATCAATAATCAATAGCCCCAGCTCCTTGAAGGCTACGTCCTTCTGCAGTAGCCGATGGGTGCCGATGCAGATATCGATGCTTCCGTTAGCCAGCCCTTCAAGGATAGCCTCCTGCTCTTTAGCCGTCCTGAATCGACTTAGCCCCACCATTCTTATCGGGAAGGCGCTCAGTCTCTGGCTGAAGGTGGAAAAGTG
>DAOWAU010000161.1 GCA_030634425.1 Dehalococcoidia bacterium | reverse complement strand
GAAAATGGGTATGAACCTGCCTCTGGCTGTAGATGAAGTAGCCCGTGATGATAGTGTCAGGGTATTAATTGTCACCGGTGCCGGTCGTGGTTTCTGTTCCGGCGCTGATGTCTCCGCCCTGCCATTGCTGACCGGAGCTGCTGAGCAATCGCGTTTCAACAGGCTCCAGATAACCGGGTGGCCCGCTGCTGATATCTTCCCCAAGCTGCTAAAACCAACCATTGCCGCTATAAACGGGCCCTGTGTTGGCGCCGGCTTATCTCTAGCATTGAGCTGTGATATCAGAATAGCCTCGGAGACGGCCAGATTTGGTGTTGCCCAGGTGGCACGAGCACTGGTGCCAGACTTCGGCTTGACATTTTACCTGCCTCTAGCCACCGGAATGTCCAATGCTCTGGAATTAATGTACACTGCCGAGTTGATCGATGCCACCGAAGCCTTGCGAATCGGCCTTGTTAGTCGAGTCGTTCCACCTGACGACCTGATGAAGACAGCCAGGGAGTTGGCTAGCAAGATTGTTCAGCAGGCACCCCTTTCTGTAGAACTAACCAAGAAGATGGTATGGCGGGGTCTCTTCGACAGGCTGATGCGTCAGCTTGACCTCGAGACTGACGCTATACGGATATGCCGTCAGAGTGAGGACCACCTCGAGAGCGTGAAAGCCTTCCTTGAGAAGAAGCCCTCGCCCAGATTCAAGGGGAAGTAAGCATTGCGTACTTAATTGAATTTATGTTGAAACTGCATTGTGACCAAGTATCAAACAGAATAGATAGTTGTGTGATGCTTTGGCTTCGACCAAGGCTATCTTTTGGACATTAGCAATTAGTGTTCTGCTCGCCAGGCAGTGCTAAGATGTGGAGGGAAGGATTGCCATCTCTATTAAAACATGTAGTCGATTAATTCCATCCCTTGTGGTTGCATAGTAACGCATATTGCGACCACGTTTTGCCAGTTTGGCACGCTCCGATAGATAGCTAACACGCTCAGCCATTTTTATGCTCAGCGAAGGTTTTGGAGACCCCTTGGGAGCCCCTCTGGCAGCCAGATATGCTTTCTCAAATCCAGCGGCTCTCAACCGCCGCATGTGGTCCAGATACGGTGTAGCGCCTTGATTCAGCATCACTCCGCCTGTACCGATGAAGACAAAGGCCGTAGTCATATACCGTCCAAGGTGCCCCATATCTGGCATTTCGTCCCCCTCTACCTTAGTTGCCACTTGGTAGACGTAATTCACGAATTCGGCTGCTTCATTAGCGTGTGACTGCTCTGGGTACCTGGTCTCGACATGAGCGCCGAAGTCACGGATTTCTGATAGAACCACTCGAGTGAACAACCCACTTTCATCCAGCAAGTCAAAGATTCTGCAAAAGGCATCGAGCCCAGGTGTGTCTTTAGCACATGCAGGCAATACCTCTTCATACATGTACTTCAGAGCACTGTAGTGTTTCAGGTGGTTCAGTAGCTTACGGGATAGGGTAACATTAATGCCCGCATTCATAGCGATGAGCAGGTAAGACCTGGCTTTTAGAGGTACTTCGGAGGGGCCTGGGGCAGGCGAAGTG
>DAOWAU010000053.1 GCA_030634425.1 Dehalococcoidia bacterium | reverse complement strand
GATTGAAGCAAAGATGACCTTGCTGGATGGCACACCAGTAGCCGAAGCTCAAGCCACAGAAGTAATTCCCAGCTGGAAAGCCAAGAGCGAAGAATAAACCAAAGAATGGAGACTATAGAATGATAGCCGAACCCCAAAAATCGGTGTTCTACAGCGATTTGTGCTTTGGCTGTGGGAAGAATAACTCCATTGGACTGAAGCTGACGTTCAAGTGGGATGGCAAGGCGGTCAGAACAGAGTTCACCCCAAACAGGTTGCATCAAGGCTGGGCAGAGGTTATCCACGGTGGTATAATCACCGCCGTCCTTGACGAGGCTATGGCTTACGCTGCTGGTTATGAAGGGATAAAGTGCATCACGGCAACTATGCAGACCCGGTTCAAGCGCCCGCTTTCGGTAGGCGAGCCGACTATTGTCACCGCCTCAGTAACCAGGAATGCCCGAAGGCTTATCGAGACCACGGCTAAGATGACTCTAAAAGATGGCACATTGATAGCTGAATGCACCGCCAAGCAGGTCGCCGCTGGCGAATTTCGATGGGAAGAACGCCCACAGAAAAAGTCTGGAGAGGAGCTTCAATAAAAATGGAAAGGTCTCTAGTTCTTATTAAACCTGATGCCATGCAGAGAGGATTGGCAGGCACTATTATCAATCGTCTGGAGAAGGTGGGGGTCAAGCTGGTGGCAATAAAGATGCTCCATATGGATAAGGCGTTAGCCCAGCGCCACTATGATATCCACAAAGACAAGCCCTTCTTTGACAATTTAGTCAATTATATTACCTCAGGACCGATAATCGCCATCGTCTTCGAGGGTGATAAAGCGATAGAAGTGCTCAGGAAAACAATGGGAGCAACTGACCCCGCTAAAGCCGAAGCGGGAACCATCAGGAGCGATTTCGGTTTAAATATTGAACACAATTCCGTTCACGGCTCTGATTCCACAGAAACTGCCGTCAAGGAAATCAGGCTGTTTTTCAGTGAGGCCGATATCTTCGATTATTGAATCTTGACTACCGGGATAGTCTGGCTCCACAGTTTGTCCAGCTGATAGTATTCCCGCTCAAGAGGAGCGAAAATGTGCACGGTAACACCGTCAAAATCGAGAAGGAGCCACCCCGCATCTATGTCACCTTCATAGTGGTGAGGTAAAACACCCTCTTTCTTCAAGGCATGTCCCACTTCGTCCCGAATAGCCGCGATTTGCTTGCTGGACTCACCGCTACAGATGACGAAGTAATCGGCAAAGGTGCACACCCCACGGGCATCCAGCAAGACGATATCAGTAGCCTTTTTGGCACTGGCAGCCTCTACTGCCTTATGTGCCAACTCTCTAGCCTCCAGAGGGCGTTTCCCCTTCCTCATTCCTCTATAACCTAGCATAATTATATCCTTGGCCCTTGTCAATAAAACCTGCCCTAAATTGACAACTATACTGGCATGTCAGTAAACTTAGCCTTACCCATGATAAACATTCAAGCTACTGCTCATCAATTACCTGAGATACTTAACCGATATAGCGCCGATTACATAGAAGCCCGCCTGGAGGAGAGTCAGAGTAGCCATATTAGCTACCGGGGAAGGGAATTAGATTCCATAGGCAGGTCAAGTGCCATCGGGGGGAATGTGCGCGCCATGGTAAAAGGTGCTTGGGGCTTTGCCAGCTTTAATGACCTCAATGAACTCCCAGGCAGGGTAGAGATAGCAGTAAAGCAGGCTCGATTCGCCGGCAATGGGGAAAGCCAACTGGCTCCGGTAGAGCCAGCGGTTGATAGACTCTGGATCGAGCAAGATAAGAGTCCTGTAGCTATACCCTTAGCCGAAAAGAAACAGTTACTGGATGAGTATAACGACATTATCTGGCGCACCCCAAAGCTCCAAACCTCATTTATCGACTATGGTGATGGCTACAAAAGAGTCATCTTTCTGAATTCATCGAGTAGTTACATTGAGCAGGACAGGAGCGATATCGCCCTCCGTTTCACCGCTGTTGCTACTGAAGGCGATGAGGTGCAACAGGCAGGGCTGAGCCTGGGCAGTAGAGGCGATTTCAACTCGATACAGGGCCTCCACCAGCAGATAGAGGAGATGGCGCAACATTCTGTGGAGTTACTATCAGCGCCACAGGCAAAGGGAGGAGAGTACACAGTAGTATTAGACCCTGTCCTGGCTGGGGTCTTTGTCCATGAAGCCTTCGGACATTTATCAGAGTCCGACTTCGTCTATGAAAACGACCGCATGCGTGAAATTATGACCTTGGGCAAAAAATTTGGCAGTGTTGAACTTAATATCGTTGATAATGCCACCATGCCTGGACTGCGAGGAAGCTATAAGTATGACGATGAAGGAGTGCCGGCAAGTAAAACCTACCTTATCAGAGAGGGCAAATTAGTGGGCAGGCTTCACTCCAGGGAAACCGCCGCCAAGATGAAAGAAAAGCCTACGGGAAACGCCAGAGCCATTAACTACCGCTACCCCCCTATTGTCCGTATGGCCAACACCTATATTGAACCGGGGGCAGCCTCTTTTGACGACCTATTAAGTGACATCAAGGAAGGGATATATGTCAAAAACTGGTATGGCGGCACTACCAGCATGGAGATGTTCACCTTCTCTGCCGGTGAAGCCTATATGATTCGCCACGGCAAACTCGCCGAGCCGCTAAGACCGGTAGTGCTTACCGGCAATGTGTTCACCACCCTGATGAACATAGATGGTATCGGCAACGACCTAGACATGAACCAGGGCGGTGGCTGTGGTAAGGGAGGGCAGATGCCCCTTCCCGTTTCCAACGGTAGCCCCCATATCAGAATTCGCCACTGCTTAATTGGAGGCAGATAAATGGAACAGCTCCTGGCTCAAGCAAAAAAAGCGGCTGAGGAAGCTGAGGTCTTCATGGTCTCCTCTGAGGAAACCCCGGTTCAATTTGAAGCCAACCGCCTGAAGCATATTCAAGCTAAGCAGAGCAGCTACGTAGCCCTGCGCATTATCAAAGAGGGTAAGATTGGCTATGCTACCGCTACCGAGCTAAGCGACAGGCAGAATCTGGTCAAGACAGCAGTAGAAACAGCAAACTTTGGCATGGCAGCTGAATTTGAGCTTCCCTCCCCTACCCCCTACCCCGATATTGAAGTCCTCGACCCAAAGGTAGAGTCAGTATCCGTAGAGGAAATGATCGACCTTGGCAAGGAACTCATAACCACAATCAGGGAACACACCCCGGATATCCTGTGCGAGGCAGGGGTAGGTAAAGAGACGACATCACTCCACCTGATAAACTCTCGGGGTGGAAATATAAACTACAGGCAAAGCGCCTTTAGCATCGGTGTTATCGGTTATCTCATCCGCAATACAGATATGCTCTTCGTTGGCGAAATTGAAAGCTCCTGCCATCCCCTGACCGAGACCAAGGCTATAGCCGAGGAAGTGCTCCAGCAGCTGGAGCGAGCCAGAAACCGAGCCTCGGTACCCACCAAGCCACTGCCGGTGGTGTTTACCTCCCATGGGGTAGCCAGCGCCTTAATCCCACCCCTGATGGCAGCCTTCAACGGCAAAACAGTTCTGAATGGGGCTTCACCGATAGGCAATAAACTTGGTCAGCTTGTTTTTGATAAACAGCTATGGCTGTGGGATGACCCCACTATTGCCTACCGCCCAGAGAGTCGCCCCAGTGATGACGAGGGAATACCCAGCCAACGCACCCCCCTCATTGAACAGGGAAGGGTAACTAACTTCCTTTACGACTTGCAGACGGCAGCCCTGGCCCACACCCGCAGCACTGGTAACGGCAGGAGGAGTCAGGGTGGGTTGCCTGCTCCATCACCCAGTGCCTTTATTATCAAGCCGGGCAACACCACCTTCGACGAAATGATAAGCGATATCAAGGAAGGGCTGGTCATCGAGCAGCTTATGGGTGCGGAACAGGGTAATATATTAGGCGGCGATTTCAGCGGTAATGTTCTTTTAGGTTATAAGGTGGAAAATGGTAAAATAGTAGGCAGGGTTAAGGATACTATGGTCTCAGGGAATGTCTATCAGCTTCTTAAACAGATTGCAGCTATTGGCAGTGAGGCTAAATGGGTGGGCGGCTTGGTTAACACGCCACCCCTTTACTGCCCCCACCTGTCAATCGCCGCTAAGTAATTGACTTATCAGGGATAGATAAAAATGAACAAATTAGTTAAGATTTATGCCCGCCCCAAACTTAATTCGCCAGTTATGCTGGCTGCCTGGCCAGGCATCAGTAATGTAGCCATCATCGTGGCTACCTACCTGGAGAGAAAGCTCCCTTTTAAGAAACTGGGAGAGGTTAAGGCTTCTCACTTCTTCGACCCCATCGGGGTGGTGGTTAAAGACAATGTAGTCGAGGCGCCACAGTTCCCCCGGAACAGGTTCTTCTACTGGAAAAACAAAGAAGAGGGAAGGGATGTAATACTATTCATAGCTGAAGCTCAACCAGCAGCCAAAGGATATGAGTTAGCCAACTGTGTCCTCGATGTCGGGCTAAGCTTCGGGATTAAACGAGTGTATACCTGTGCCGCCGCCCTGAGTCGGATTCACCACACCGAGCAACCCGGGGTTTGGGGAGTAGCCACCAGTCGGCAAGTAACCCAAGACCTCAAAGGATACGATTTAGTAAAAAGGGGTAACCTGCAAATTGCCGGGTTGAATGGCCTACTGCTGGGCGTAGCCAAAGAAAAGGGTATCGAGGGCGTTTGCCTAATGGGTGAGGTGCCGATATATGCCACCAAGATACAGAACCCCATGGCTGCCCTGGCTGTGATTAAGGTTTTAACCAAGATGCTAGGCGTTGAGATTGACACAGCCGAACTGGCGCAGTTCGCTGGAGAAACCAAAGAAAAGATAAAGCAGGCTGCGGCTGAGGCCATGGGAGAGTATATAGACTACTTCACTGAGCCTATATGGGAACATGGAGAGGAGGAAGAGGAATAAAGCGGGGAGTCAGTGATGCCATCGCTTATTGAGAAGACCATTGCTGAGCTAGGCGATAGCAACCAGCTATTACTCAGTTCAAAGCTGGCTGAGCTATCAAACCTGCACTCAGAAGAGCTGGGGTTCTTTGAGCAGGTATGGGCAACCATTGAGCCAAAACGGCGGCAGCAGATTATATCCCGGCTGGTCGAGCTTGCTGAGGACAACTTTACCCTCGACTTCGATAGCATCTTCAAGCATTGCCTAGGAGACCAAGACGCCGAGGTGCGAAGTAAGGCTATTGAAAGTTTATGGGAGAATGAAGAGCCATCCCTGATTGACCCCCTGGTCGAACTACTGGAGCAAGATAGCTCAGAGAAGGTCCAGGCAGCAGCAGCTACCGCACTGGGCAAATTC
>DAOWAU010000122.1 GCA_030634425.1 Dehalococcoidia bacterium | reverse complement strand
GAATAAGGCGTCTGGTCAGAGAGGAAGCTGGTAAGCTAGGCTGAGCTTTTTATTTAGTAAGCTAGGGAGTTTTAGAGGGGGTTCAATGGATAATATTGAACTAATCGGGTTAGGGGCACTGAATATAGACCATATATATAAGGTAGACCGCATACTTGACGATGGAGAAACGGTAGTAAAGGAGGCGGGATTATTCCCTGGTGGCTCGGCAGCCAATACCATCTACGGCTTGGCCAAGCTTGGAGTAAATACCGGCTTCACCGGCGTTGTTGGTGATGATGCCGAGGGTAAGATACTGCTTGATGATTTTCAAAAAGCAGGGGTAGATATCAGCCAAATCAGGGTAAAGCCCGAGGCAAAAACAGGCGCAGTAGTGTGCCTCAGTGATAGGCTGGGTAAGCGTTCTCTCTATGTCCTACCTGGTGCCAACAACCTGCTAACTATGGATGACCTGGACTTGACCTATATTAACCAGGCCAGAATGCTTCACCTGTCTTCCTTTGCTGATGACCGGCAGTTCAAGGTTCTACTGGAACTGATGGATAAACTAGACCCATCGATTAAGCTTAGTTTCTCTCCCGGGGCACTATATGCCATTAAAGGTCTCAAGGCGCTTAGTCCAGTATTAGACAGGACTTATGTTCTTTTTATTAACCAGAGTGAGATGGAGCAATTGACCGGTGAAGATGTTATAGATGGCGCTAAAACCTGCCTCAGTCAAGGCTGCCATATGGTGGTGGTTACCCTGGGCGAAGGAATGAGGCTAGAATTGAGCCAAGGGATTGTTACCGCTGTCGGTTACATTAGAGACGCCGAAAATGAATATGCCGTCGAACCTACTAGCCGAAATATAGTTTCTGAAGTAAATACTACCGGTGCCGGTGATGCCTTCGCTACCGGATTTCTCTACGGTCTAGTTAAAGGCAAAAGGATTGAAGAGTGTGGCCGTCTCGCGGATATTGTAGCCCAATTCTCTACTACCAAGGCAGGAGCCAGACAGGGATTACCTACCTTTAATGAACTAGGCCAGCGTTACCAAGAGCTTTATTCAGAACAAGGGTAAGATTTATTCTTTTTTCGGCTTGCCCCCAGCCTCATCAGACTTGGCTTTTTCTTTCGCCGGCCCGCTCAGGATTTCATCCACGATGCCATACTCTACTGCCTGCTGAGGGTTAAGGTAGAAGTCGCGGTCAGTATCATGGGCTATCTTTTCTAGTGTTTGACCGGTGTGTTTAGCTATGATGCTTCGGATTAGCTCTTGCATTCGCATAATCTCACGGGCAGCAATCTCCACATCAGCCGCCTGCCCTTGAGCGCCGCCAAATGCCTGGTGCAGGTGGATAGTGGCGTTAGGCAGGGCATAGCGTTTGCCTTTAGCACCGGAGCACAGGAGTAGCGTCCCCATGCTAGCCGCCAGCCCGACACAAATAGTAGATACATCAGGGCTGATAAGCTGCATAGTATCGTAGATGGCAAGACCGGCGCTGATAATACCACCGGGGCAGTGAATGTAGAGGCTTATATCTTTGTCCGGGTCTTCTCGTTCCAGATAAAGAAGCTGAGCAATAACAACATTAGCCACCTGGTCATTAATCGGCATGCCCAGCATGACAATGCGCTCCCTCAGCAATAGCGAGTATATATCAAAGGCTCGCTCCCCCCTGGCTCCAGTTTCAATCACCATAGGTATAACATTCATCGGTTGGTTATTCACTTTTCTCCTCCTTTGGTATCATTTTACATCAGACTTTGAACCTTTAGCTATCTCCACCAGCTGCTGTATAGTTTTCCGGGTAGTTAATAACTGCTTGATTGACTCCCTGGACTCTAGCCTATTGAGAAATTTCTGTAGCTCATCTTTTTTCTCAGCAGCACTTTTGGTGATATCCTCAATCTCAGCCTCTATCTCAGAATCAGTAACCTCAATTTTTTCCTCCTCGGCAATCTTGCCTAACACCAGGGACCTACTTACTCCCTTGGTAGCTAACGGATGTAGCTCCTCCCGTAATTCCTCCTTTGTCTTGTTCTTACTTCTAAGATATTCCTCCAGCCCCTGCTCACCCATCTGTAAGCGCTGGAGGCGCTGGTTTAAGAGTCGGTCAGTTTCCCGCTCTACCAAAATTTGCGGGAACTCTAGCTTGGCAATGTCAACTACAGCTTCAATTACCCTTTCCTCAAAATCTATCCTGGCTTTCTCCTCAGCTCTGAGCTTCAGGTCAGCAGAGACCTGTTCTCGGAGCGAGTCCAGGCTTTTAAAGTCGGGATTAAGCCCCCTAGCAAATTCATCATCCAACTCAGGCAATCTCTCCTGTTTTATCTCGGTAACTCTCACCTTAAACGAAGGCTCCTTCCCTACCAGCTCAGCGTTAGGAAAATCCGAAGGAAACTGGAGCTTGAACTCCTTGTCCTCATTCCTTTTCATCCCCACTAACTGCTCAGCAAACCCCGGTGCCGGGAAAGGCAGGTCATGAACAACCTGATATTGAATTCCTTTCCGATTGATAAACGGCTTATCTTCTATATTGCTCTCAATATCTAAAGCTACCAAATCATCAAACTCCACCGGACGCTCTACTGGCTCCCAGGTAGCCTGTTCATGGCGCAGTTGCTCTATTGCGGCATTAACATCATCCTCGACTAATTCTACAGGTTCTGGCGTAACTTTAATATGATGGTAATCGCCAGGTTTAATTATCGGCTTTAGCGGCACGGTTACCTTAAATACTACCGGGTCCTTCTCTGCTATT
>DAOWAU010000135.1 GCA_030634425.1 Dehalococcoidia bacterium | reverse complement strand
GCTAACGCCCGGTCTAAAATGCCTAACCCCTCGTCAACCTCCTCATTGCCGATAATAAGGGGAGGCATA
This sequence comes from Dehalococcoidia bacterium, assembly GCA_030634425.1. The sequence continues at coordinate 2,276 of DAOWAU010000135.1, read as the reverse complement.
AAACGCAGGGCATTGGGCTTTAGTTGATTAACCAATAAGCCCCTATCGAGACAAGCCATTACCACTGAGGGGGCAATATCACTGCTGAACCCTATAGCTAGCAATAATCCCCGCCCCCGCACATCAGTGATAAACTGGAACTTTTGCTTTAATTTTTCCAATCCAGAAGCGAGATACTGCCCCACTTTCTTAACATTCCCGGCAACATCATGGTCAATAATAAACTTCAGGGTGGCATAACCGGCGGCACAGGCTAGGGGATTGCCCCCGAAGGTAGAGCCGTGCTCCCCAAGAGTAAAGACAGAGGCCTTATCCTTAGCCAAGATAGCCCCGATGGGTATGCCACTAGCCAGACCCTTAGCCAATGTCATTACATCAGGTTCAATGCCATACTGCTCATGAGCAAAGAGCGTGCCCGTCCGACCCATGCCAGTCTGAATTTCATCTAAAATAAGCAGAATACCCTTCTGGTCACACCACTTCCGCACCGCAGTTAGATAGTCGTCATCAGGCAGGTTGACCCCTCCCTCCCCTTGCATAGGCTCTAACATCACGGCACAGGTTTGACCGGTGGTAGCTGCCTTTATCGCTTCAACATTATTATACTCCACATTGACAAAACCGAGGGGCAAAGGAAGATATGGCTCCTGAAACTTAGCCTGACCGGTAGCAGCCACCATAGCCAGAGTGCGACCATGAAAGGAACCACTGGTGGTAATAACTTCATAGGCTCCATTCAGGTAGCGCTTTCCATAGCGTCGGGCTAGCTTGACTGCCCCCTCGTTAGCCTCAGCACCGCTATTGCCAAAGAAGACCTTATCCAAACAGCTATTCTCGACCAGAAGCTCTGCCAACCGAATTTGAGGGATAGTGTAGAACTGATTCGACGTCTGAATGAGTGTCTGCGCCTGACCCACCACCGCCTCAGCCACCACAGGATGGCAGTGTCCCAGGCTATCAACCCCCCAGCCACCGACGAAGTCCAGATACTCCCGACCATCCTCATCCCACACCCGTGCCCCCTCCCCTCTAACCAGGGTGACCGGTGTGCGCTCTACAGTATGCATAAAATATTTGTGCTCAAGCTCCTGCCAATTAGTCATTTTTCCGCACCTATGGTGGTGCCGCCACCACCTTCCTCAATCTCCTTAAGTAAAGCATGTGGCTGTCTGCCATCTATGATATGCGTGGTTGAAGTGGTAGTTAAGGCTCTCAGGCAGGCTTTAACCTTAGGCACCATTCCTCCCGAAACCACACCTGAAGCCATTAACGCCTCGGCTTCGCCGGCCGACAACCGGGGTAGCAACTTGCCTGATTGGTCACAGATGCCACCAACATCAGTAAGAAAGATGAGCCTCTCAGCACCGAGGGCAGCAGCAATCTCACCAGCCACCGGGTCGCCATTAATGTTAAGTATTTGCGGAGCCTTATCTGGCTTATCGACCGAATGAAGACTCACCGGAGCCACCACCGGAATATAGCCTGAGTCAAGGAGCACCTTCAGCGGAGCCGTATCTACCTTGACCACTGCGCCCACATAGCCCATCTCTTCACTCTTAATTTTAGCCTGAATCAAAGCCCCATCCACACCGCTGATACCTACAGCTCGCCCTCCCAGGTTGTTAATGGCGGCGACAATCTCCTTATTGACCAACCCAGCGAGAGCAGCAGTAACCACCTCCAGCGTCGCCTTATCAGTCACCCGCTCGCCATCGACAAATCTGGTGGCAATTCCTAAGCGAGAAAGCCACCCAGTGCTTACCTTGGCGCCACCATGGATCACAACCAACGATTCACCATGCTGCTGGAGATAAACGAGGTCCTCAACAGTGGTATCATGATTGCCCAAGGTAGAACCACCAAGCTTAACTACGATAACCTTATTCAATCTCACCCCTCATGTCATATACTGGCTGTTAATAGTTACATATTCCTCAGACAGGTCACAGCCCCAGGCAGTAGCTGTAGCTGTGCTCAGATTAAGCTGCAGGTTTATCAGCACCTCGCTACCACCCAATACCTTTATTACCTCTTTCTCATCAAAAGGCAAAGGACAGCCAGCCTTTACCACACAGATATCACCGATATAAAGGTCAATCTTTGATTCCACCGCCTCCACCCCGCTCCGCCCCGCCGCCGCCACAATCCGCCCCCAGTTAGGGTCGCCGCCATGTATTGCTGCCTTCACCAGAGGCGAACCTACTATTGTCCGGGCAGCCAACCTCGCCTCAACAGCACTGGCTGCCCCACCGACAGTAACCTCAATAAGCTTAGTC
>DAOWAU010000140.1 GCA_030634425.1 Dehalococcoidia bacterium | reverse complement strand
GAACGCGCACATCGTCAAGAAAGACTTCGTTATACAAATGTCCACTATCCATATATAGAAGGGGGTTTACAGTAACCCCCGGGGTTTTCATGTCGAATAATATGAAGGTGATGCCTTTCTGCTTGCGGTCAGCGTGAGGATCAGTTCTCACTAGCGCAAATGCCCAGTGTGCCCGATGTGCGCCTGTACTCCAGATCTTCTGACCATTTAGCACATATTCATCGCCTTGCCTCACCGCGGAGGTAGACAGAGCCGCTAGGTCTGAACCTGCATTGGGCTCGGTCCACAGCTCGCACCACATCCTTTCCCCTGAAGCAATTGAAGGTAGAAATTCCCTCTTAATTTCCTCGCTCGCTGCTGCGAAGAGCGTAGGGGCAAGCATGAGTACACCAAAGATATCCACTCCGGGAACATCATGATACCCCGTAGCTTCAGCCAAGAAGACCTTATCCATGATTGTCCCTCGCCCTCCGTACTCACTCGGCCACTCGAGCGAGAGCCATCCCCTTTTGGCGAATTCCTTAGCGCACCGAAGATGGTACTCCCAACCTTCATCGGTGTCATATACGCCTTCCAGCCCGGTGAACCCTTCCGGCCTATCCTTCGCCAGCTTCTCGCAAACGTCGAAAAGCTCTTTTCGCAGTTTCACCTGTTCATCGGTAAGCCTGAAATCCATCTTCGAACCTCCTTTATAAGCCTGCTATCGTGGCAGTCGCTTAACAATCAATTCTCTTTGTATCTCAGACGTCCCTTCAAGCAACTCATACATCTTGGCATCTCTAAAGAGTCGCTCGATTTTATATTCCTTGCTGATCCCGTAAGCACCATGTACCTGCATGCCCCATCTGCAGACGTCTACGGCGGTCGAAGTCACAAATAGCTTGGTTATGGCCAAGTCTTTTATCGTGTCAATGCCCTGATCCTTAAGAAAGCCAGCCCTGTAGGTTAGCCATCTAGCGGCCTCGAGCCTTGACGCCATCTCAGCCAGCAGCCAGTGAATAGCCTGCAAATTGAAGATTGGCTCATCGAAGTGCATTCTGGTCATGGAGTACTTGATGGCCTCCTCCAGAGACGCCTGCATAAGTCCCACGCACTGGGCGCTAAGGCAAAGCTTGCCTATGGTCATCGCGTCCTTCAGCGCGTCAAACTTCCCGCCCTTGCCTCCCATCAGGTGATCCTTGGGCACGCGGACATCCTCTAGGATAACATCGGAGAGATCGGTACCCCTCAATCCCAGCTTATCCATTTTCGGAGAGGTGGAGAACCCCGGCCGGTCTGTTTCTACAAAGAACAGGTTGATATCGCCCTCTAGCTTGGCAAACACGCACATGACGTCGGCCCAAGGGGCATTGGTGATAAACCTCTTGGTACCGTTTAGGACGTAGCAGTCAGCCTCCTCAACCGCCGTGGTCTTAATCATCTTGGGGTTCGACCCCGTCTCTGGCTCGGTGAAGCCAAAACAGCCAACCTTCTTGGCCTCGCAAATCTGAGGCATCCATTCCAGCTTCTGGTCCTCGGTAGCGAGTTTATTGAATCTATCACCGACAACATGCTGCAATTGCATATGCATCGCCAGGGGAGCCAACACCTTGGCAATTTCTATTTGCGCTAGTGTCAGGCTAACGTGGTCTGAACCAGCCCCGCCATATTTGGGATCAAAGGGGATTCCATAGAGATTCATCGCAGCCAGTTTCGGCCGAATCTCGTGGGGGAAGTCGTTCTGCTTGTCCATTATGTCTACTAGAGGGGTGAGCTCCGCCTCAGCGAACTTCCTCACCTCCTTTTGGAACATCTCCTGCTGTTCCGTCAAATTGAAATCCACTGTTGCTTTCCTCCCTTTTCGTTTGTTCCAGCTTTTTCTGAGTACTTTCGAGCTTCTAACATCTCCATAAAGGCTTCAATTCGAGCCTTAACCTGGGCATCATCATATCCCCTTGGATCCACCATGTTGGCTTCGAACGTCAAGCTCGGAATACCCAATTCATCTCTGAGAATATTACCTATGTCAGGCTGTTCAGCGGTATAGTTTCTGCAGCAACGATTGGAGTGAAAGACTATGCCGTCCACATGGTACTCCCGTACACTTTTCTTGTAAAGCTCAGCCTTTCCCCATTGCGCAGAACGCATAAAGAAACTAAGATATCTCTCCGCCAGACTACCAAAGGGATCAGAGGCATCTAAACGACCGCTGAATGCATTGCCGTAGAAATCGGTAACAAATGCGGCACCGAACTCCGCGAAATAGTTCAGTAGGCGCAT
>DAOWAU010000108.1 GCA_030634425.1 Dehalococcoidia bacterium | reverse complement strand
CTTATCACGGCGGTCATCAATTTTGATGGTGGTGAGTACTCGTTTTGCCCCTTGAGCAAAGGGGGCTTCATGCATCCTCTGGGCTAGCTCAAGTACCCGCTCCAAGGGTCCCTGAATAATTGTCCCCATGGCTGTTAGCTGGTACCTTATGTCTGTGGCTTGCTTAATGACATCGATGCAGGCAGCAACGTAGTGGCTGAGGCTGGTGCTGGCTGTACCTAAAGGGATAACACTTATTTCGGCAATAACCTCCTTTGGCATGATACCTTCCCCCCTTTCATTGATTTTTATTATAGCTTAAATAGCTGAAGTTGATAAAATAGGGCGAATGGGCTAGACTAGAGGTGATATGATATACCTTGGCACTTCAGGGTTTAGCTATAACGATTGGGTGGGGAACTTTTACCCAGCGGGTATGCCCAAGCGGGAATGGCTCACCTATTATGCTCGTGAGTTCGATACCTGCGAGGTTAATTCCACTTTTTATGCCTTGCCTAAATCCTCCAGCTTAAAGGCAATGGCGGAGAAAACAGGCGAAGGTTTCCTATTTTGTTTTAAGGCGAATCAAGGAATGACTCATCAGCGGGGCGACAATGCCCCCATTTTTGAGGCTTTTTGCCAGGTGTTGGAGCCGATCATCACCGCCGGGAAGCTGGGTTGTATCCTGGCTCAGTTCCCCTATAGTTTCGGTTTCGATCGCCGTAACTGGGACTACCTCGGGGTGGTTAAGGAGAGGTTAGGCGAACTACCGGTGGTGATTGAATTCCGTAATGCCCACTGGCTGAGAAGCGAGGTATTAGACTGGCTCCGCCACCATGAGTTAGGCTTTTGTTGCGTCGATGAGCCGCCGTTACCCAATCTTTTGCCGCCAGTAGCTGAGGCAACGGCTCAGATAGGCTATGTCCGCTTTCATGGGCGTAATAGTGCTAAGTGGTGGCAGCACGAGCAGGCTTATGAGAGATATGATTATAGCTATACACCCGAGGAACTCAGCGAGTGGTTGCCTAAGATTCAGAAGCTGGACAGTGTGGCAGAAAAGACCTTTATCTTTGCTAACAATCACTGGCGGGGGCAGGCAGTCAGCACCATTCGTCAATTGCGGCTGATGCTCGATTAATTTGCCCCGTTAGCATTGCTTTCTCAGATAACACTAGATATAATAGCTTACTTGCTAGCACTAGATAGGAAAATGAGAAATCGGTTATATCAAGCTTGACAGGTGAGCAGGAGGAGGTAGGAGTGACTACCAATTTCAAATTACTTCGCTCTCATTTGAAGAGTGAGCAAAAGCGCTTGGTTGATGAATTAGAGCAATTAGAGATTAACGCCCGTCCTACGGATGAGAGACGGGAGGGCAGTCCATTTGGTAAGAGGGAGGAGGAAGCTACAGAGGCCCTTGAGCTGGAGAAACGGCTAGCTTTAGAGAAACGGATTAGAGACCAACTGGCTGAGGTTGAGCACGCTTTATCTAAATTTGAAGAGGGAACCTATGGCTCGTGTGACGTTTGTGGTCAACCTATAGAGCCAGCCCGATTAGAAGCTCTTCCTCAGGCAAACATGTGTTTGAGTTGTAAGGCTAGTCAGACAAAGAATGCGCAAGGTAAGTAATCTTCAGGGTAAGTATTGGTGGATAGCAGCCTTTTTTCTTATTGCGTTATCGGTGGTGGTGGGAGACCAGCTTAGCAAGGGGTGGGTAAGGTCTAATTTAGCTGTAGGAGAGGTGTCGCCCGAGGGGGGGTTCTTCCACTTAACCCATATCCGTAATACCGGAGCTAGTTTCGGCTTATTTCGTGAGTATTCCTTCCAGCTGACTATAGTTGCCTTCATCGGCATTGCCCTTGTTTTCGTCTATGCCTTTTTTGTTTGTCGTCGCTATCCATTGTTAAATAACATGATAAGCAAGGCGGCTCTGGGTTCGATTCTCGGCGGCATAGTAGGCAACCTCATTGACCGACTAAACTTTGGCTATATTACTGACTTTATCGGTGTTGGTATCTGGCCGCCATTTAACGTTGCTGATTCAGCAATAACCGTCGGTGCTGTTGTCTTCGCTGGCTTTCTAATTTATCAAATCTATAGCCAGAGCGTAGAGGCAAAGAGGGGCAAAACAGCTTCCTAGAAGGGCTAACTTTCCCAGTGGCTAAAAGGGGGTGAGGTTTATACCGCATCTCAAGAAATATAGCTTTGTAGTTGACAAACCTGGGGTGCGCCTTGATAAGTATGTAGTTGAGAAGTGCCCAAAGCTCTCCCGAACCCAGGTTCAAAAGCTTATTGCCCAGGGTCATATCACGGTTAATAGCCAGACCACTAAGCCAGGACTGAAACTCGACGTCGGCGACAGAGTAGATATCGCCATACCACCCCCCCGTCCCCTGTCCTCTGAGGCTATTCCGTTAAATATTATCTACGAGGATGACGACCTTCTTGTTATAGATAAACCAGCGGGGTTACCTGTTCACCCCGCCCCGGGACACCCCGACCATACTCTGGTAAATGCTATCCTGGCCTACCTGCCCCATCTTGCTGATGCCGGGGACTCGCTGCGACCGGGAATCGTGCACCGTCTGGATAAAGACGCCTCAGGGGTGATGGTGATAGCTAAGAACAGCGCAGCCCAGCTAAATCTGATTAACCAGTTTAAAGCCCGCTCGGTGGCCAAAGCCTACGTAGTATTGGTTAAGGGGCATCTCACTCCGGAGGATGGACTCATTGAGGCACCTATCGGGCGCGACCCCTATAACCGAAAGCGCATGGCGGTGGTGGCTGAGGGCGAGGGCAAAGAGGCGCGGACCAACTATCACGTGGTCGAGTATATAGGAGACTATACCCTGCTTGAGGTGAGGCCGGAGACCGGTCGCACCCACCAGATTCGGGTTCACCTCTCCGCCATCGGCTACCCGGTGGTGGGAGACCCAATGTATGGGGTGAAGTCCCCCCACCTCTCCCGTCAGTTTCTCCACGCCTGCCGTCTCGGTTTCAAGCTACCCTCCACCGGCGAATATAGGGAATTCACCTCTGATTTGCCCCCTGATTTAGCGAGGGCGCTGGAGAAGATAGCCTAGAATACCACAGATTTAGGTGGTAGAATGGATGAGATTGTGTGTAAGGATAGTACGAAATGATTTTTATTAGCTATACGCACAAAGATAAACCAATTGTGG
>DAOWAU010000082.1 GCA_030634425.1 Dehalococcoidia bacterium | reverse complement strand
GAGCTGATAGCGGATTCTATTTCTTAATGGCGATAAAGACAGGTTGGAAGCATCAATCCTGGGCATAAGCTTGTGGCCGTGGCAATAGTTGGCTGTTTCCTCTCGGCTTACCTGTAATAGAGGTCTTATTATAATGAGGCTATTGCCTGAAGATTGCCACTCGGTATGAGGCTGTAGTCCCCGAAGCCCTCTGGTTCCTGTCCCCCTGACTAGATGCATCAGTATAGTCTCTATATGGTCATCCATAGTATGCCCTACTGCCACTTGGCTGGCTCCAATAGCCTTGGCTACTTGAGCCAGGAAGGTATATCGCACCTCACGGGCTGCCTCCTCTAATGAAATGTGTTTATCTTTTTGATAAGCTTTTACATCACGCTGTTCTATGGTAGCCGGAATACCGAGGCGGCGGGCTAGGTTAGAAGCATACTGAGCGTCAGCCTTAGACTCAGCACCCCGCAGTTGATGGTTAAGATGAGCCACATGTAGTCTTATCCCCAGCTCCTCCTGAAGTTTAACCAGGATGTGGAGCAGGCAGACTGAATCTGGGCCACCGGATACTGCTACCAGGAGGCGGGACTGGCTTGATACCAGGTGATGTTCCTGGATGAAGTGTAGCACTCGCTGCTCTAGCGACTCTTGACGTCCTTGCCTCTTTATCATCTGTTCGTTATCCGGTTTATTTAGCTAGTTCTTAAGATGAGTTTGGTGCGGTGTATTAACTGTGGATGGTGAGTAAAACCTAGGGCTAGGCTAACCTGCTCTGGTCTTCCTGAACCACTGCTGTCACACCGTAACCTCATATCTATAGTACAATATGGACGGTGCCAATCAATGAGCCGTAGGTCATCAATTAAAGCCCTCAGGTCGTAGCTTCGGGGGCCAGTATCCCTTTGGTGTTGCCACGGCAGGTGCTTTGCTGAGAGCAGGCTGGTAATAGCTGATTCTATCTCCTTGGGCTCCTTTTCCGTTTCCACTTCAACCTTGTATTCGGTGAAACGAACCTGCGATTGTAAAGATGGCAGAGTTAAGGCTGTTTGATACACTTGCAGTATTTCAAGACCAGGCGGCAATTGCTGACTTACAGCTCCAATGAAGAAATGTGGTGAAACCCATTTGCTGCAATAGATGTCCATTAGCTCAGCTTCGCTAGTTACCCCTATGGGTAGGGGTGCAGCTAGTGATATTCGGGGATGGGGGCTAAATCCCTCGGAGTAAGCTAGAGGTATCCTGGCTCGGTGGAGTGCTCTTTGCCATAAGCGTATCAAATCAAGGTGGGAGATAAACTTTACCTCTTGTCCCCGCTTGAACTTAATTCGCAGGCGGTACATCCTGTTGCTTCTTTCCCTTGGTCAGTAGAACTTCTTCTATTTTTAACCCTCGCATCTTGGTTATCACTATCTTTAAGCCTTTATACCTTAGCTGTTCGCCTCGTTTAGGTATGTGTCCTAAAAGGTCAAGAATGAAGCCAGCTACAGTTTCATAGTCGCCCTCAGGCAACTCCAGCCCCATCTCTTCATTAGCTTCTTCAATACGCATGCTGCCATCAATCTGGAAGGTATACTCATTGATGGCTTCATATTCCTTTTCCACACCAGCTAGCTCATCCCCTACCTGACCGACAATCTCCTCAACAAGTCGGCTAAGGCTGACTATGCCAGCGGTGCCACCATACTCATCTACAACCACTGCCATTCGGTAGTTATTATCCCGCATCTCGGTAAAGAGTTCGTTAATACGCTTGGCCTCAGGGGTAAAGTAGGACGGGCGGATGAGGTCATCAATGACACTCTGGTTATCAATAGTGCCCTTAGCTAGAGCCATGAGCACATCCTTTATGGAGAGGATACCGATAACATTATCCATGTTCTCCTGGTATACTGGGAAGCGGGAGAGGGGAGATTCAGCATATAGAGCCAGAAAATCGGCCACTGTTGAGCCTTGCTCTATAGATACAACCTCCGGGCGTGGTACCATAACCTCATGAACTGGTCGGTCACCAAAGTCAAAGACCTTGTGCAACATCTCAGCCTCATCCTTCTCTACTGTCCCCTCCTTATGTCCCACTGATATCATAGTGCGGATCTCTTCGGCGCTGACCAGGGACCGGGCTACTGGTTCCCCTCCGGCTAGTTTACTAAATCTTGAGGCTATTGAGCTCAGGGCTAGCACAGCCGGGGTAAATATATAGGACGCTACCTCTATAGGTCGGGCCAGTTTTATTGATAGCCGCTCAGCATTATGGGCAGCAATAACCTTGGGAGTAGTTTCGCAGAATACAAGAAGAATAACGGCTATTCCTATAGTGGCGATAAGAATACCCCACTCCCCCCAGACGGAGACAGCTAGAATCGTGCCCAGTGCCGCCGCAGCAGTATTGGCTAGATTGTTGCCCGTCAGGATGGTGGATAGTAGTCTCTCCGGTCGCCGCATCATTTTGGCTACCCGCTCGGCACCGGTTACCTTGGTGTTAACCAAGTGCTCAACCCTTATCCTTTGCAAGGAAGTAAAGGCTGTTTCTGAGCTGGAAAAGAAGGCTGATAGTAACAGACAAACAATAAAAAGCGCTAGGTATAGTGTTTCAATACCATCCATATATCATCACCCCACTCTTAAATACAGATTCAGGACCTCCTAATTAATTTCCTATTAATCATCATAGCATTGGCTACTAGGGGTGTCAAAAGAGAGGGGCAGTGAGAATGTTTAGCAACCTATCCCCCTGACCCCCTTCCCTTATTAAGGGAAGGGGGAGTGTAGATAAGAGAGGGGCTTCGCCCCTCTCTAAAGTCTCTTCCCCCCTCCTTTGAGAGAAATACTTTAACCTAACAGGGTGTTTAAGAGGGGCGTTAGCCCCTCTTCTATTTATCTTCCCCCTCTCCTTTGAAGGAGAGGGGGATAAAGGGGGTGAGGTAGATAAACAATCTCTATGACAATGTCTACATTGTTTTGCCCTCTACCGTCTATGCTATAATCCAGGTATATGAAAATCTTGGGTATTGAGACCTCTTGTGATGAAACTGCAGCTGCAGTGGTAGAGGATGGAGTTAGAATTCTGTCCAATCAGATTGCCTCGCAGGTGGAAATCCATGCCCGCTACGGGGGGATTGTCCCAGAAGTAGCCTCTAGGCAACACATTCTGTCCATTATCCCCATTGTTAAGCAAGCGATGGCTGAGGCTAGGGTTAACTGGAGTGATTTGGATGGCATTGCTGTCACCATTGGCCCTGGGCTGGCTGGCTCACTGCTGGTAGGGGTAAATGTGGCTAAGGCGATTGCTTTGGCTCGTGGGTTACCTATTACCGGAGTTAATCACCTGGAGGGTCATATCTACGCTAACTGGCTGATTAACCGCGATACTGAGCTTGCCCCTCTCTTCCCCTTGGTGTGCCTCATTGTTTCTGGAGGGCATAGTGATTTGGCGTTAATGAGGGAGCACGGGGATTATGTGGTGGTGGGGCGGACACGGGACGATGCTGCCGGCGAAGCCTTTGATAAAGCAGCCAGGATACTGGGCTTGGGCTACCCAGGCGGTCCAGCTATTGAACAGGCGGCTAAAAGCGGCACTGCTTCTCTCCAGCTACCTCGTGCCTGGCTGAAGGGGACTAGCGATTTCAGCTTCAGCGGTGTCAAGACAGCCCTGCTGCGATTGGTGGAGGGGGGTAGAATTTCATCCCCGGCTGACGCTGCCGCCAGCTTTCAGGAGGCGGTGATTGATGTCTTGGTCACCAAAACTGTGGTGGTGGCTAAAGAGCATCGGGTAAAGCAGATTTTGCTGGTGGGTGGGGTGGCATCAAATAAGTTGCTTCGTAACTGGCTGGTGGAAAATT
>DAOWAU010000007.1 GCA_030634425.1 Dehalococcoidia bacterium | reverse complement strand
GGGGATGGTAATGGGCATGTAGGTCTTGGCTCCGGTAAGGCTAATGACGTGCCAAGCGCAATCAGTAAGGCTAGCGCTGTGGCTAAGAAGAATTTGATTAAGGTACCACTGGCTGGGACTACTATTCCCTATAAAATAGTGGTTAAGTTTGGAGCGGCTGAGGCGTTACTGAAACCGGCAACGCCAGGTACGGGCATTATTGCTGGCGGTAGCATCCGAGCTGTGGTGGAAGCAGTTGGAATCAAGGATATTTTGACTAAATCATTAGGTAGTGCTAATAAAATTAACGTGGCTAAGGCAACAATGCTTGCCCTCAGCCAGCTTAAGAATCCCAAGGAGGAATTAGCCAGACGAAAGTCGGTGGTTAAAGCTGAGGAGGCAGTACCCAGTGAGTAAGCTATATGTTACCTGGGTGAAGAGCGGTATCGGCTATAACAGGGTTCAGAGGAAAACCTTAAAGGCTCTCGGTTTTCGTCGACTAAATCAGCGTGTTACCCATGATGACTGCCGTTCAGTTCGGGGCATGATAAATAAGGTGCAACATCTGGTTGAGGTAGAGGAGGAAGCTCGTGAGGCAGAATGAGCTCTTTCCCGCTCCCGGCTCTAAGAAAGGTCGGAAGCGAGTAGGTCGGGGGGATGGCAGTGGGCACGGTACCTATTCGGGGCGAGGTTGCAAAGGGCAGAAGTCTCGTTCTGGTGGTAAGACGACCCGTGGCTTTGAAGGTGGGCAACTGCCGTTAATCAGACGCTTACCCCGGAAGCGTGGCTTTGTCAATATCTTTAGGGTAGAGTATAGCGTGGTTAATATAGATAAGCTTAATGTGTTTGAGGCTGGAAGCGAAGTAACGCCAGAGAAATTGGTAGCCGCAGGAGTGGTAAAATCTCTAAGGCGCCCAGTTAAAATTCTGGCTGAGGGTGATATTGACCGCCCCTTGGTGGTAAGGGCAAACAAGTTCTCCGCCGCTGCTAAAGCAAAGATTGAGGCAGCAGGAGGCACGGTGGAGGAGATTGGGCATGCAGCAAAGACAAGTTAGTAGACCGCGATTACTCCAGGCGATGCTTGACGCCATGCGCGTACCTGATTTAAGACGCCGCATTCTGTTTACCATTGGAATGCTGGTGATATTTCGTTTTGTGGCTCATGTAACCCTTCCTGGCGTGGACCCTGAGGCTCTGAGGCAGCTATTTGAACGTAATGCCATGCTGGGCATGCTTGACCTGTTTAGTGGCGGTGCTATGAGACATTTCAGCGTAGCGGCGCTAGGGGTTTATCCTTATATAACAGCCTCAATTATAATGATGCTGCTGACGCCTGTTATACCTCGGCTGCAAGCCCTTTCTCAGGAGGGGGATGCTGGGAGGAATAGGATTAATCAGATTACTCACTGGTTGACTGTGCCCATGGCAGGCGTTGCCGGTTATGGACAGATGATTCTGCTCCAGCGTGCTGACCCCCCTGTGCTCACTAGCGTTGGGGCATTGCCCACGGCGGCTATGGTTCTTTCAATGATAGCTGGCACCATGTTCTTGGTCTGGCTGGGTGAGCTTATTACGGAATATGGCATCGGTAATGGTGTGTCCATAATAATATTTGGCGGTATCGTGGCTGGCTTTAGTGACATGGTTATCCGGGGCAGTTTCGCAGCCATGACCAATCCCATTGGTTTGGCGGGCTATGTCGCTCTAGCCTTAATCACGGTGGCGGTAATAGTTATCTTCACTGAGGCGCACCGTCGTGTTCCTGTGCAATATGCTCGTAGCACCTTTCGCAGTGGTCGTATGTATCGACAAGCAGGCTCATCCCATATCCCACTGCGGGTAAACATGGCTGGAATGATACCCCTTATCTTTGCCATGTCAGTGGTAATGTTCCCAGGTATGATAGCTAGTTATTTTGCCGCTCCAGTTGGAGCTGATCCTAACTTCGCTAACTCTATTGCCAATCTGTTCGACCCGAGGGCAGCGTTGCCTATGGGCTTGTTTTATTGGGGACTCTTCTTTGTGCTGGCTATTGCCTTTACCTTCTTCTATACTATGGTGATCTTTCAGCAGCAGAATTTACCCGGTGTCTTACAGCGGCAGGGAGGATTTATCCCCGGAATTCGACCGGGGAAGCATACCTCTGAGTACCTTAATCGGGTTATTAAGAACATTACCTGGGCGGGAGCCTTCTTTTTGGCTATTGTGGGTATAATGCCCTTTGTCGGTCGAGAAACTACCGGCGTTGACCTTCAGTTATCCAGCATGGGTTTGCTTATTGTGGTTGGTGTTATTTTGGATACTATGAAACAAATAGAGGCGCAACTGATAATGCGGCGCTATGAAGGCTTTATCAAATAGGAGAAAGGGTGTATATTGTTTTTCTGGGTGCTCCCGGAGCAGGCAAGGGGACACAAGCCGCTTATGTGGCTCAGAAGCTGAATTTGCTTCACTTTGCCGTGGGCGACTTGCTTCGCCAGGAAGTAGAACGGGGAACTGAGTTGGGAATGAAGGCTAAGTCTTATATGGAAAAGGGAGTTTTAGTTCCTGACTCTATTGCAATATCAATGGTTCTACAGGGTATATCAGCTCCGGCTTGTGAATCCGGGGTAATCCTTGATGGGTTTCCCCGGAATCTGGAGCAGGCTGAGGCATTGGACAAGGCTTTGGCCCAGCAGAGTAAGGCTATAGACAAGGTGGTATATATCAAGGTCTCTGAAGAGGAGCTTATAAAACGCTTGGGTGAACGCTGGGTTTGTCGCAGTTGCCAGGTGCCTTATCACACCGTGAGTTCTCCTCCTCAGGTTTGGGGCAGGTGTGATGAGTGCGGTGGTGAGCTATATCAGCGTTCTGATGATGCTGCCGAGGCCGTCGGAAAGCGGCTGGAGGTTTACTTTGCTGAGACGGCCCCCCTTATTGACTATTATACTCAGGCTGGTAAGCTGGTGGCGGTAGCTGGAGAGGGAGGCGTAGACGAGGTAGGTGAGAGGGTAATCACCGCCCTTCAGGGGGAGGGTTTATAATTGGATGGGTATAATTATCAAATCAGCTCGAGAGATTGCTATTATGCGACAGGCAGGCAAAGTTGTAGCCACCGTACTGGATATATTGAGTAAGCAAGTGAGACCGGGGATGAAGACTAAGGAGTTGGATATTATCGCAGGTAGAGAGACGGGAAGACTGGGAGCCAAACCCTCGTTTAAGGGGTATCGAGGATTCCCGGCTAACCTTTGTGTCTCGGTAAATGATGAGATAGTGCATGGGATTCCTGGGGAGCGGGTTATAAATGAGGGTGATATTGTATCTCTTGACTTTGGGGCGATTTTTGATGGTTTTCAGAGTGATGCCGCGGTGAGCATAGGTGTGGGTGAGATCGGCTCGCAGGCTGGGCAGCTTATGGATACTGCCCAAGCTGCTTTGCAGGCTGGCATCGCTGCTGCCCAGCTAGGGGGAAGGTTGGGAGATATTTCAGCGGCAATTCAGAATTGTGCTGAGTCAAGGGGCTATTCGGTAGTCCGTGAGTATACCGGGCATGGTATTGGTCGAGAGATGCATGAGGAACCTCAGATACCTAATTTTGGCCAACCAGGAGCCGGTCCGGTATTGAGAAAGGGTATGACCCTTGCCCTTGAACCTATGGTGAATGTTGGTGATTGGCATACTCAGCTCGATGGTAACCGTTGGACGGTACTTACTGCCGACGGGAGTCTCTCAGCTCACTTTGAGCATACCATTGCTATTACGCATACTGAGCCCGAGGTGCTTACTATTATATAGTTATATAGTGAAGGAGTGTGGTGCCTAAGAAAGAGACTATTGAGGTCGAGGGGAAAGTACTGGAGTCATTGCCTAATGCTATGTTTCGTGTTGAGTTGGCTAATGGGCATAAGGTGCTGGCTCACATTTCGGGTAAGATAAGATTACACTATATTAGAATCCTGCCCGGGGATACAGTATTGATAGAGCTTTCCCCTTATGACCTGAGTCGAGGCAGAATTACCTACCGGTTGAAGTAATTAAGGAGTTATCATGAAGGTTAAGGCTTCAGTTAAAGTCAGGTGTGAAAAGTGTAGGATAGTGAAGCGGCGGGGGGTTGTCAGGGTCATTTGCCGCAACCCGAGGCATAAGCAGAGGCAGGGCTAAGTATTATTTGATGAGAGGGGGTTATAAATGCCACGTATAGCTGGTGTAGATATACCGAAGAATAAGCAGGTTTGGGTCTCGCTGCAGTATATCTATGGCATTGGCCCTAGCATGAGCCGGAGGATTCTAGCTCAAATCGGTGTCAATGCTGAGACCAAGGTGGATGACCTTACCGAGGATGAGGTTAATCGTATCCGAGAAGCTGTTGACCGGGAGCACAAGGTTGAGGGGGAACTGAGGAAAGAGGTTGACCTTAATGTCAAACGTCTCATTGAGATTGGTAGCTATCGTGGTGTCAGGCACCGCCATGGCCTGCCTGTCAGAGGACAGCGAACGCGAACCAATGCTCGTACCAGGCGCGGTTCTCGTAAGACAGTGGCTGGTAGGGGGAAGAGGCGTGGTACGACCAAGAAGTAAAAAGCCATTATATAGTTGAAGAGGAGATCGAAATGCCGCAAAAGAAGCGAACCGGAAGAAGGCGAGAACGCAAATCTATCCCAGCAGGGAGAGCATATATCCAGTCAACCTTTAACAATACTATAGTGACTCTCACTGACCCCGAGGGGAATGTTATTGCTTGGGGAAGCTCGGGGACGGTCGGGTTTAAGGGCTCGCGTAAAGGCACCCCCTATGCTGCTCAATTGGCAGCTCAGGAGGCAGCACGGAGGGGAATGGAGCACGGCCTACGCCAGGTAGACGTTTACGTTAAAGGGCCAGGCAGTGGGCGCGAGGCAGCTATTCGTTCCCTGCAGAGTGCAGGTATTAATATTGCTAGTATTAGGGATGTGACTCCCATCCCCCATGATGGTTGTCGCCCTCCCAAGAGAAGAAGAGTATAGGAGCAGAGAAGTGGCAAGGTATACAGCAGCAGTTTGTAAATTATGCCGTCATAGCGGTGAGAAATTGATGCTTAAAGGCAGTAGGTGTCTTGGTCCAAAGTGTGCCCTGGATAGGCGAGCAAAACCATCGGGACGGCAGTTTACTCGACAGCGCAGAATTTCTGACCGTGGTTATCAATTGAAGGAGAAGCAAAAAGCCCGCCACAGCTACGGGATTATGGAGAGGCAGTTCAGGCGGCTTTTCACCCAAGCCGAGAAGCAGTCAGGCATCACTGGGGAAAATCTGCTAGTGTTGTTAGAGAGACGGCTTGATAATGTGGTCTATCGCTTGGGCTTTGCCGATTCTCGCTCTCAAGCCCGTCAGCTAGTTCAACACGGGCATATCATGCTCAATGGGCGTAAAACCAATATACCCTCCTGCTTGGCCAAAGAAGGTGATACTATTAGCTGGAAGGAGAGTAGTGCCGAGACCGAATATTATAAGCAAACGGCTCAGAACATTGAGGCTAAGTCGATTCCAAGTTGGCTAAGCCTGGATAAAGAGAAACTAGTCGGTCGAATTTCATCGCTACCTACCCCTGATGACATTGATGCTAAATTTGAGGGCAAGGCTATAGTTGAGCACTACTCACGATAAGATAATTAATGAGGAGGTAGCATTTTGTCTCGCTTAGTAATTCCGAAGATTGAGTGTGTGGAGAGCAGAGATAACTTTGGACGATTTGTTGCCCAGCCCCTGGAGAGGGGCTTCGGCATCACTTTAGGGAACTCTTTACGGAGGGTGCTGCTTAGCTATCTTCCTGGGGCAGCAGTAACTAGGGTTAGGATTGAGGGGATTCAGCATGAATTCTCCACTATTCCTCATGTGCAGGAAGATGTCCCGGAGTTTTTGCTTAATGTCAAAGAGTTGAGGTTAAGCCCTGTTTCGGACCAACCAGGCAAGTTAATACTGGAGGTGGAGGGGGAGGGGCGAGTTTGTGCTGCTGATATTAAGTCCTCAACTGACTTTGAAATTGCCAACCCTGAGCTTTATTTAGCTACTTTAGATTCGCCTGAGGCCAAACTCTATGTGGAGCTTGATGTGGAAATAGGCGAGGGCTACAGGCAAGCTGAGTCCAGCGGTAATCTGCCTGTGGGAACGATTCCAGTGGATGCTATCTTTACCCCGATGCGTAAGGTTAATTTTACCGTTGAGCCCATTCATGTTGGTCGGGAGAGTAGCCATCAGCAGTTATTTCTGGAGGTGTGGACAGACGGTACCATATCACCAACCGAGGCCATTAGCCGCAGTGCTGCCATTCTAGTAGAGCAGTTTACCCCCTTTGTTGATTATGTCAGGGTTTCTCAACTGAAGGAAGAGGAGGAGGCTGTCCGCTTATCTATCCCTGATGAGCTATATAATATGCCTGTAGACCAAATGAATTTATCAGTGCGTACCATGAATTGCTTGCGACGTGGCGGCATTGACACTGTGGGGCAACTTATAGGTACGACAGAGAAAGAGCTGCTTGCCTTGCGGAACTTTGGGCAGAAGTCAAAACAGGAGCTAGAGGAACATCTCGAGGAGCTGGGACTGTCTCTTAAATCTGGAGTTGAAGAGCCAGCTCCGCCAGTTGAAGAGTCCACCCCATCGGCTGAAGAGGAAACACAGGATGAGGCATAAAATAGCTGGTAGAAAATTGGGCGGGTCTTCGGGACACAGGAGGGCGATGTATCGCAACCTGGTTACTGACCTTTTGAACTATGAAAAAATTACCACCACCGAGGCTAAGGCTAAGGAAGTGCGTGGCCTGGCTGAGAAGATGATTAGCTTGGGGAAGAAGGGCGGACTTCACTCCCGTCGTCAGGCAACATCATTTATTTTAGATAAGCAGGTGGCTGATAAGGTATTTACTGACCTTGCCTCCAGGTACGCCGAGCGCCCCGGTGGATATACCCGTATCACTAAGCTGGGACCTAGGTTGGGCGATGGGGCAGCTATGGTTCAGCTGGAGTTGGTAGAGTAGGGGAGGCGGTCGACTTGGCAGCAACCACTAAAATGGCGTTAATCGTGGAATATGATGGTACTCACTACCATGGCTTCCAGCTGCAAGCTAATGCACCTACTATTCAGGGTGAGTTGGAGAAAGCATTGAGTAAGCTTACCGGAGAGAAGCTCCGGGTGATGGGGGCTAGTCGAACCGATGCTGGAGTTCATGCTAGGGGTCAGGTAGTCGGCTTTAGGACTAACTCCTCCCTCTCTCCGCGGACTTTTATTAACGGTTTAAACTACTATTTGCCTAAGGATATCGCCGTTAAGGCAGCGTACAAGGTAGAGGATTCTTTCGATGTCAGGCGTGATGCTATCAGCCGGGAGTATAATTACTATGTATTAAATAGCTTGACCCGGTCTCCATTCAGCAATGGTTTCTCTTATCGTGTTGCCGGGCACCTTGATATTGAGGCTATGGATAGGGTATGTCAGGCCCTTGCCGGTGAGCATGACTTCGCCTCATTTGCTAGTTGCCTCGGGGGCGTGATTGAAAACACAAGGCGGAATGTGTATAAAGTGAAGGTGGAGAGGGACGGGGACTTGGTCATTTTTAACATGGTGGCTAACTCCTTCCTGCCCCATCAGGTGCGCAATACAGTAGGTCCTCTGATTAAAGTTGGCTTGGGTAAAGTGACCATTGACCAGTTTCATGGTATAATGGAGGCGAAACAGCCCGGTTTAGCAGCTCCCGCCGCTCCTGCCTGCGGGCTGTGCCTCATGCGGGTAAATTATCCCAGCCCCTTTGGAGAGGAGATATAGTGAAAACCTATAGTGTCAAGGCGTCTGAAATCAAGCGAGAGTGGCATGTTATTGATGCTGCCGACCAGGTTTTAGGCAGATTGGCCACTCAGGTAGCCCGTTTGCTTATGGGCAAGCATAAGCCGATATTCACTCGGAATTTGGATACCGGTGATTATGTGGTTGTTATTAACGCCGGTAAGGTTCGAGTTACCGGTAATAAGGCTAAGCAGAAGGTCTATTATAGACATTCAGGATATCCTGGGGGACTTAAAACTATTAGTTATGATAAATTGATGGAGACCGATCCCACCCGGGTGATTGAGCATGCGGTTAAGGGGATGTTGCCCCATACCCGACTAGGTGCTAATATGATGAAGAAGCTCAGAGTATATGTCGGTGATACTCACCCGCACCCGGTTAAGAGGAAGAAATAGGGTTCAAATGGCAAAACAAGCTGCTTTTTATGGGGTAGGCAAACGCAAGACGGCTGTAGCTCGAGTAAGGCTATCGTCGGGCAGTGGCGCTATCATTGTCAATGGTGTTCCCTATGAGGAGCGTTTCCCTCGTCCTGAGCACCGCCGCACCATATTACAACCGTTTTTGGTTACTGATAGTGTTGGCAAGTACAATGCTGAGGTTAAGGTGAACGGGAGTGGCATGTCGGGGCAGGGTGGTGCTATTTCTCATGGTATTGCTCGAGCTCTGGTAGAAGTCGATGGACGTCTGAGGCCGATACTCCGCCAGAAGGGGCTGCTTACCCGAGATTCCCGAATTAAAGAGCGGAAGAAGGCTGGACTCAGGCGAGCCCGCAAAGCCCCTCAATACACCAAGCGTTAATCTACTATCTTCGGATACAGGAGCCAACTCGTCATATAACGAGAACATATCTGTCCTCTTTATTCAGGCTTGGCTCTTCCGTAGTCGTCTTCTACTCTGACTACATCTTCCAGCTCCGGGGTGGACACCTCAAGGAGGGTCGTATCTTCAATAGCCTCCAGGCGGTGCTTGGTGTGGGGAGGAATTCTGACGGCATGGCCGGGCTGGGCTATATATGATGTCAACTGACCATCGGCTCCTTCAATTTCCATCTGTACCTTCCCCTGATAGATATACATGCTTTCGTCCTTAAGCTCATGGTATTGGAGGCTGAGCCGATGTCCTTTTTTTATAAAAATGACCTTGCCCACATACTTTGGGGTGCGAGCATATAACAGCTCATAACCCCAGGGCTTTTCTGTTTTTTGGGGAAGCTCGTCTTTCATGTCCATCTCTCCTCAGACTCCAGCTATTTCTCTCCCCCGCTCAAGCAGCTTTTCCACCCGGGCCGGGGAATCGCTTTCGGTATAGAGGCGAAGCACTGGCTCAGTTCCAGAGAACCTGATGAGCAGCCAGGTATTATCAGCTAGGGTAAATCGGAAACCGTCTCTGGCATCCAGGTTCACCACCTTGACCCCTTCGATGGATTGGGGGGGATTATGCTCGATGCGGTCGATTATTGCCTGGCGCTTGTCCTTAGGGAATTCTACATCTATACGCTTAAAGTGGTGGGGACCAACCTTGCTGTAGAGGTAGTCAATGAGTTGCGATGGGCTTTTGCCTGTTCTGACCATCAGGTCAAGGAAATAGAGCCCAGCCAGGATACCATCTCGTTCTGGCATATGTCCCCTGAAGCCATAGCCGCCGGATTCCTCGCCGCCGATGAGGGCATTTTCAGCTATCATCATCGGGGCGACATACTTAAAGCCCACCGGTGTTTCATGGACTGGCACCCCGAATATCTCTCCCAGGCGGTAGAGCATATTGGTAGTGGTTATTGTCTTCACTATGGGGCCTCGCTCGCCGCGTACCTCCAGCAGGTAAAGAGCGAGCAGGGCAAAGACCTGGAGGGGGGTTAGAAATACGCCGTTCTCATCTACAATGCCGAGGCGGTCGGCATCGCCATCAATAGCCACCCCTACGTCTGCCTTTCGCCTTGTGACTGTAGCCGAGAGCTTGGCTAAGTTAGCGGCAATCGGCTCTGGTTGTATCCCGGAGAATAAGGGGTTTCGTTCGCTATTTATCTCTATTAGCTCCATAACCCCATTACCTAACAGAGTCTTGAAATAGCAAATCCCGGCTCCATACATGGGGTCAACAACTACCTTCAGCTTGGCTCGGCGTAGCTCATTTAGGTCGATAAGGCTGGTTAAATGGTCAAAATAGATTGGGGCTAGGTCGAGGTATTCTATCAATCCTTTATGGAGAGCTTCAGCCTGTGGTATCCGATTTACTTCACCTGTGCCAAGGATGAGAGCAATGTTCTTTTCTATTTGAGCCGTAACCTCGGACGAAGCGCTGGAACCGATCTCGGACTTATACTTAAAACCGCTCCATTTAGCTGGATTATGGCTGGCAGTTATCACGATAGCCCCGCCCGCCTTTTGGGTGAGGACACCATAACTTACCACCGGCGTCGGGGTAGCCTGGGAACAGAGGGATACCTTTATCCCGTTGCCAGCCGCCACCTCGGCAGTGGCTGAAGCGAAGTCCTCGGAGGCAAAACGGGTGTCATATCCTACAATCAGCCCTCGGCAGGCTAGGCCGCTCTGTTTTAAATATTCGGCTACCGCCTGGGCGCAGCTCCGCACATTATCAAAGGTGAAGTCCTGGGCAATAATCCCTCGCCAGCCATCGGTGCCGAATTTAATGGGATTATCTGTCACCCTTTGCCCCCTTTTATCGGCAACAAATCGCGAAAGTAGAATGAATCCTTTGACACCTGTTTGCCTAGCTTATAGGCTATCCGCTCCTTGAATATCGGCCCATCAAAAACGAAGGAGTGGAATTCTCCGTTCTCGCCCCCTTGGTCAACACTGGGAGGAAGTTGAGTGGTGAAGCTTTCATCGATTATCCTGCCTAAAAAGCTCTTGTCAAGAACCTTGGTATCAACGCAGGTGACCACGGCTTTGAAGCCCAGGGCGATAAATGACCGAGTAAGTTCAGTGGTATCCCTTCCCCATATAGGGAAGAGCGGCTTCATTCCCAGCTTTGATAGATTGTTTTCTCGATATTTTTTCACCCATTCTAAAAAGATATCGCCGAAAACTACCCAGGAGATACCATCCTGTTTAAACTTGGTAAGGGTTTCGTTCATCTTAGCCTCATATTCTTCATTAGAAGAAACCTTGGGAATAAATACCTTGTGCAGGGGCAGGCCCAGAGATTTTGCCTGCTGCTCAATCAGAATCCTGGGCACCCCATGCAGGCTGACTCGGTCATAACCCTCGGTAACGGTGGTGAGCAAAGATACTATTTCATACCTTTTGTCTTTTTGAATTTCATATAGAGTGATGGCGCTATCCTTGCCACCACTCCAGGAAAGGAGTACCTTTTCCATCTTTGGTTTTATCTACCTCTCCCCCTTTATCCCCCTCTCCTTCAAAGGTGAGGGGGAAGAGTTAAGAAGAGGGGCAAAGCCCCTCTAAAATCTCTCCTTTACTCCTTACCTAGTGTCTCTTTTCTGAGGATTTCGGCTTTGTCGGTCTTTTCCCAGGGGAGGTCAAGGTCGTCTCGCCCGAAGTGACCGTAGCAGGCAGTCTGTCGGTAGATAGGGCGGCGGAGGTCAAAGGTTCGGATAATTGCTTCAGGTCTAAGGTCAAAGTGTTTATCAATCAGGTTACGCAAAACCGCTTGGTTAACCTTAGCCGTGCCAAAGGTTTCTATAGAGATGGAGAGCGGGTGAGCCTTACCGATAACATAGGAAACCTGAAGTTCTAACCGCTCGGCTAGCCCGGCAGCCACCATGTTCTTGGCTATGTAGCGGGCGGCATAAGCCGCTGAGCGGTCGACCTTGGTCGGGTCTTTGCCCGAGAAAGCACCTCCGCCGTGTCGAGCTATACCGCCATAGGCGTCAACCAGAATCTTGCGACCAGTGAAACCGGTGTCGGATACAGGACCGCCGATTACGAACCGACCGGTGGCGTTGACATAATATTTAGTTTGGCTGTCCAATAGTGCGGCAGGAATGACTGCCTTGATTACCTGCTTGATAATATCCTTTTCGATTTTATCGTGGCTGACATCGGGGTCATGCTGGGCTCCTATTACCACGTTAGCAACTCGTTTGGGAACACCGTTGTGGTATTCTACCGTTACCTGTGATTTCCCATCGGGGCGGAGATAAGGTAGAGTCTTATCTTTCCTGAGCTGTGCCAGATGCCGACATAGCTTGTGTGCCAGAGAAATGGACGTGGGCATAAGCTCCGGTGTCTCATTACAGGCGAAGCCAACCATCATTCCCTGGTCACCAGCACCAATCTTATCCAGGTCTTCGGCTTTTGAAGTCGCTTTTGCTTCCTGCGATTTATCCACCCCCAGAGCAATATCGGCGGACTGCTCGTTAATGGAGACCAGCACTCCGCAGGATTGATAATCAAAGCCGTATTCAGGGTGGGTGTAGCCTACATCGCGAACCACCTCTCTTACTATCTGGGGGATTTCAATGTAGCACTCGGTGGTAATCTCTCCCATAACAATTATCAACCCGTTGGTTATCGCTGTCTCGCAGGCTACTCTGCCATACGGGTCCTTGCTCAGGATGGCGTCCAGAATAGCATCTGATATATGGTCACATAGCTTATCAGGGTGCCCTTCGGTAACCGATTCCGAAGTAATTAGGTAGACAGGGGAGCTACTAAAACTGCTAGGCATTTTTCCTCCTTTTATGTTCCTTCATCCCAACTGGTCAGGTATTTCTCTTGCTCCGGGGTTAAACTATCAATGTCGATGCCCATGGAGCTTAGTTTTAACCGAGCTACCTGTTTATCTATTTCTTCCGGGACGGGGTAAACCTTGAGCGTGAGCTTGTCCTTATTCTTGGCTATGTATTCCAGACACAGGGCCTGGTTAGCGAAGCTCATATCCATAACAGTGGGTGGGTGCCCTTCAGCAGCAGCCAGATTAATCAACCTCCCCTCGCCCAGCAGGTATAAGCGGCGCCCGTCGTTCAGGGTATATTCATCCATGAAGGGTCGTATCCGTCGCTTGCTACGAGCCATGCTTTCCAGGGCGGGGATGTTTATCTCTACATTAAAATGCCCGCTATTGGCTAGAATGGTTCCATTCTTCATCGCTTGGAGGTGGGCTTTATCAATAACGTTTTTATTACCGGCAATGGTGATGAAGACCTCTCCCACTTTAGTCGCTTCCATCAGTGGCATCACCTGGTAGCCATCCATAACCGCCTCTAGGGCGCGGAGGGGTTCTACCTCAGTTATGATTACCTGTGCCCCCAGCCCTTTGGCTCTTAGGGCTATGCCATGTCCGCACCAGCCATAGCCACAGACCACTACCTTTTTCCCTGCCCATAAGATATTGGTGGCACGGGTGATGCCATCAATGGTACTCTGCCCGGTGCCGTAGCGATTATCAAATAGGTACTTGGATTGAGCGTCATTTACCGCGATTATGGGGTATCTTAATCCTCCCTTTTTCTCCAGGCTGCGTAGTCGGATGATACCGGTGGTGGTTTCCTCAGTGCCGCCGATGACATTGGCGATTAAATCGCTTCTCTTGGTGTGGAGGGTGGCAACCAAGTCGGCGCCATCATCTATGGTGAGTTGAGGCTTATTATCCAGGGCAGTATTGATATGCTTATAGTAGGTGGCATCATCCTCGCCCTTGATGGCATTGACCGGAATGCCATATTCTACTAGGGCAGCAGCAACATCATCCTGAGTGCTGAGCGGATTAGAGGCGCATAGGATAATGTTGGCTCCGCCCTCCTTTAAAGCTAGGGCCAGGTTTGCTGTCTCGGTGGTAATATGAAGGCAGGCTGAGATTCTGAGTCTCTTTAAGGGCTTCTCTTTGGCGAATCTCTCCCTGATTAGTTTCACCACTGGCATTTGCTGAGAAGCCCACTCTATTCGCTGCTTGCCCGCTTCAGCCAGGTAAGGGTCTTTAATATCAGATTGATTATTTATCTACCTCACCTCCTTAAAACTCGGTTTTTATATCAAGCAACCTTCAATTGCTCGAATTGACCGGCTACCCAGTGGGGTATATCCAGCGTGCCCATAATTATCGGTTTTTGATGGCAATCACTGCCCCCGGTCATAAGTAGGCCGTGCTTCTTGGCGAACTCGATGTAGTGAGCAGTAGTGTCGGCATCGTGTCTTGAGTGCCAGCACTCCACGCCATCTATGTATTTTAACATATATTGTTCTATAATCTTCGTCTGTTCCTCTAAATCGTGTGTTATTCTTACTAGAGATGTGCCATTGGGGTCGTTGGGGTGGGCATGCACCAGGATACCGCCGGCGTCTCTAATCAACCTTGATGCTTCGGCAAGCGAAAGCGGATACTTGGGGACATCACACTTGACCAGATATTTATCAAACGCCCCTTGCTTGTTGCTGACAACCCCCTTTTCTATCAGGTAGTTGGCTATATGGGGTCGGCCGAAGGCGCTGCCGACACTATTCTGTATATTCTGGAGGTCTTGCTCGGTAAATCTTTCAATATTCTCTTTATCAAACTCAACATTCAATTTCTCTAAAATTTGGCGTGCTCTTGCTTCTCTGTGTTCTCTCATCAATTGGAGTTTATTCTTCAGTTCTTGGTTATTGATGTCATACTGGTATCCCAGAAAATCGAGGGAAGTGGACTTGCCACCGGGAGGCTGGAATGCCACATTCAATTCTACTCCAGTAATGTAGGAAATGCCACACTCCTTTGCCAGCGTTATTGCTCTTTCTTGGCAGGCTATAGAATCATGGTCGGTTATCGACATTAAATCTATGTCTCTTCCTTTCGCCTCTGGGAAAACCTGTTCAACGGAGAGATTGCCATCGGAGCCGGTCCTGGTATGGATGTGTAGGTCTATCTTCATTTCTTTTCCACACCGATGATGTACCAATCTTGAGGAGAGTCGTACCGGGTGTCCACTATCAGGTGAATGATATCGAGGTTGGGGTACAAGCCCTTCAGGTCATTCAAGTCCACCTCCTCAAATCTCTTTTTATTATTGAGGTAGGCTTGTCTGGTCAGTGCGTTTGATACATAGTTCTCTTTAGTGCGCTCCAGTATCCGCTTGATGGATGCCTCTTCCAGGCAATCTGTCTGCAGGATAACAAATGTCTTGCCGTGTTTGGCGGCTATCTCAGCTGCCCGTCTCCTTAATGACTGGGTGACGAAGGTAGCATCTAATATCACCCCATCGCCCTTTGCCAAGGTCTTATCTGCCTGTCTGAACATCTCATCATAGACCTTTTTTCGTTTATCCATATTAGAGGCGACCTTCTCATCAAAAATATCCTCATTTTTCAGCACTTCTTTCCTAATCAGGTCGGTGCGGAGGATGGGGTAGCCCTTAATCTTTGATACCTCCTCGGTGGTCTCCGTCTTCCAGGTACCGGGGAGCCCGCAGGCAATGAGCAGAAAACCGGATCCTAGTTCGGTTTCTATAAATTTGGCAAACGGCTCCTTCAATTTCCTCATCCCCTCCTTCTTCATATATACGATTCTGCAAGGTCAAAGTAGCTCTTGGCGCTGGCTAAACTCTTTGCCCTCTCCTCTTCCGAGATATGGGGGTCATCAAACTTGAAGCTCGCCACCTTCCCCCGCACATAAGCCCGGTAGCACTTGTAGAAATTGAGCAGCTTGAGTAGCTCCTTATCTCGGCTCTGAGCCACATAGGCGTCAACAAAGCCGCGTGATAGGTCAGCCCGCCGGTAGTGGTCTAAGTCCATAGCCAGAAAGGCAACCTCCGAGGCGACATCGCAATATCTGAACCTGTCATTAAATTCTATACAATCATAGATGCAAATGCCATTGGTGAAGCAGACATGGGCGGCGTGAAGGTCACCATGGCAATCCCTTATCCTCTTGCCCACCACTCGTTGGTGAAACAGGGAAGCATTTTTACTGGTAAAGCTATCAGTGTAATCCTTGATGTGCTGGTATTTGTCTCGGGAAATAGTAATGCCAATATATTTT
>DAOWAU010000039.1 GCA_030634425.1 Dehalococcoidia bacterium | reverse complement strand
CTCTTGACTGATGCCACACTCGCTTGTAGCCCGACTGTCCAAGTCTCTCATCTCGGCTACTCGGCTTACTTTCATTTTGCCCTCCGATTGCTGATTATACTACCACGAGATATCGATGAAAGCAAAGCTATCCAATTACACACCGCACCTCTTTGTCATCGGGAAGGGGAGGGACTATAATAGCCACTAGCTAAATCTATAGTTGGTGAGCAGGAGTGAAAACTAGCGATTTTGACTATACTCTTCCCCCAGAGCTTATCGCCCAGGCCCCGATTGAACCTAGAGACCGAGTGCGGCTTATGGTGCTAAATCGCCGTGATAACTCTCTGGAGCATCGGAGGTTCTTTGAGATAGTTGATTATCTTCAGAAGGGAGACGTTCTGGTATTTAATAACAGCAGGGTCATCCCTGCCCGCCTCAGTGGCAAGAAGGCTGATACCGGCGGGGGAGTGGAGATACTATTATTGCGCCGACTTAGCCCCTGCGTCTGGGAGACACTGGTCAAACCCGCCAAACGAGTGAAGATTGGCAGCAGATTAGAGCTAATGGGAGCCCCCGCTACTGGCGATAGTAGGGAACCGAAGGTTACAGCTGAAGTAGTGGAGGCAAAAGAAGAGGGAGTACGAGTGATAACTTTCTCCAACGAAACGCTGCTGACAGAATTGGGCAAAATCCCATTACCCCCATACATTCACGTTCCGCTGAAGGATTCAGGGCGCTATCAGACAGTTTATGCCAATGCCAATGGTAGTGTAGCCGCACCTACTGCCGGACTCCACTTCACCCCCGAATTGATTGATAGCATAAGAAGTAGAGGAGTGGACTGTCTCTTTGTTACCCTGCATATCGGACTGGATACCTTCCTCCCTGTTCGGGAGAGCGACCCTGCCGAGCACCCGATACATCGGGAGTACGGCATACTGAGTCAGGAAGCAGCCGATAGCCTATCCCAGGCTAAGCGAGAGGAACGGCGCATCATATGTGTTGGTACCACTACAGTGAGGCTGGTTGAGGCAGCAGCTCAGGCCGACAGCCCCACTGCCATACATCCCTTCGAAGGCTGGGCAAGCCTGTTCATTTTACCGAGATACCGCTTCCAGGTGGTCGATGCCCTTATTACCAATTTCCACCTGCCCAGGACAACGCTGCTGATGCTGGTTGCTGCCTTTGCTGGTAAGGATGCTATCGACAAGGCTTATCAGGAAGCCATTGCTCGGAAATACCGCTTCTACAGCTTTGGCGATGCCATGTTGATAATTTAAGATGAAGATAGTGTTACATATATGCTGTGGGGTTTGTGCTACTGGGGTGGTGGAGAGATTGACCTCGGAAGGGCATCAGGTTCTGGGGCTATTCTACAACCCCAACATTCACCCGGTGGAAGAGTATAACAGGAGGCTAGAAGTCGCCCGTGAGGTAGCCAAAGAATTAAACTTCCCCTTGGATGTAGGTCCCTATACACCAAAGGAATGGCTCAAGGAAACCGCTTCTTTAAAGAGTGAGCCTGAGGGAGGAAGAAGATGTGAGGTTTGTTTTAGGCTCAGGCTGAAAAGAACCTACCTTTATATGAAAGAACAAGGCTGGGATGCCTTCGCCACCACTTTAACCATAAACCCACATAAGTCAGCAGATATGGTTAATCGTGTTGGTCGGGAGGTCGGGGGGGAGAGATTTCTAGCTAGGGACTTCAAAAAGAAGGGTGGATTCCAGCGAGCTACAGAACTGGCACGAAAGTGGTCTCTTTATCGGCAGAACTACTGCGGATGCATATATAGCAGGAGCGAAAAAGAAGCGAAATTATGAACTGGTGGTACCTGATTCTCTTGCCAATACAGCCGGGCTCATCTTTTTTGCCAGATAGATAAACGGGGTGTCAATAGCGGCGACAAAGAACTTCATAACATAGGTTGATAGCAATATCTGAAGCCAGGTATTGGTGTCGTAGAGTCCCCAGAGGGCTATAGAGCAGAAGATAACGCTGTCAATCCCCTGAGAGACCATTGTGGAAGCACAGTTCCTTAGCCCAAGAAACCTCCCCTTTGTCTTATCCTTCCAGAAGAGGAACGCCCAGATATCATGGTGCTGAGAGACAAGGTAGGCAACCATGCTGCCGGCAGCAATCCTGGGCATCAAGCCGAAGATTGTTGACAGGGGACCTTGAGCAAAGTCCGAGGCATGGGGGATGAACTTCAGGGCGAGCTGCATCCAGAGTGTCATAAGAACCATC
The DNA here is from genome assembly GCA_030634425.1 of Dehalococcoidia bacterium. The sequence goes on along the minus strand of DAOWAU010000039.1, from coordinate 4,403 downwards.
CCGATAAAGCCGAGCCACACCCCTCGCCGGGCTGCTTGCTTACCATATACCTCACTCAAGATATCGGTAGCAAAGAAGACGCTGCCGTAGAGAACATTGCCCAGTGTGGCGACAAATCCGAATACCTCCACCGTCTTCACTACCTGGATATTGGCGGTAATGATGGAGGCAACTATGACCACATAGAGCCCGGTCTTGCCAAAGAAACGGTAGATGAGAGTGACCAAGCCTAGGTCAAGCAGAATAAAGCCAACCCACAATAGATTATTGGAGAGTGTTCCCGACTCCATTGGCATTTTACATCAGCCCTTGGTTATCTTGTTACGATTCTGAGCCTCCAGCCATTTCTTCCTCTGGACGAGCCGCACCTGCTCATCGGTGGTCCGGTACTCAGCCAGGAATCTATCCCTAAAAGTGGTGAAGGTCCCGTCGATAATAGCCTCTCTTATTTTATTCATTAGATTGCCCATGAAGCTGAGATTGTGGATAGTAGCCAATCGATAAGCCAGCAGCTCCTGACATCGGAACAGGTGATGCAGGTAAGCGGCTGAAAAGTGACGACAGGTATAGCAAGTACAGTCAGAATCAATGGGCTCTCTCTGGTGGCTATAGCTAGAGTTTCGGATATTAATCCTGCCCTGCCAGGTAAAGAGAGCGCCTTTTCGCGCCACCTGAGTGGGCATAGCGCTGTCAAAGATATCAATTCCCTTACCTACGCTCTCCACTATATCCTCCGGAGAGCCTACACCCATGAGGTGTCTAGGTTTATCTGTGGGGAGCAAGGCTGCAGTTTCCTCAACCATAGTCTGAGTCTGTGCCTTTGTCTCCCCCAAGCTCAAGCCGCCGATGGCGTAGCCCGGGAAATCCAGTGAGGTTAGAAAACTAGCTGACTTACGACGCAATTGGGAGAAAAGGCCCCCTTGCACAATGGCAAATAGGACTTGGTCACTGCGACTTTGGGCTTTCTGGCATCTCTCCGCCCATCTATGTGTCCTATCCACCGCTTTCTTAACCTGCTCAAAGGTACCAGCATAATCGGGGCACTCATCCAGAACCATGATGATATCCGCCCCCAGCGACTCCTGGAACTGGATAGCCAGCTCAGGGGTAATGAGATGTTGGCTTCCATCAATATGAGAGCGAAAGGTAACACCTTCGTCGCTGATTTCCCGCAACGAGGCCAGGCTAAATATCTGATAGCCCCCGCTGTCGGTAATTAGCGCTTTATCCCAATCCATAAACTGATGAAGCCCGCCCATTGCCTCAATGACATCTATGCCCGGCCTCAGATAGATATGATAGGTATTAGCCATTACCATTGTTATGCCGAGGCTTTTTAGTTCTTCGGGGGTCACCGCTTTAACTGTAGCCTGGCTGCCCACTGGTGAAAACACGGGGGTAGGAACTGTTCCATGAGATGTAATTAGCTCGCCAGCCCGAGCGTTGCTATAGGGACAACTCTGTATGAGACGAAAGGTATTTTTGCTGCTTATGGCTCCATACCCCTTACTAAGACAGGAAGGCAAGTTAGAATCATCTGCCTTATATTGAATTCTTTGCTAATAAAGTATTATATACCCTCTCGTCCCGAGTGATAAAGAGGTGTAGCTGCCGCGACCTCATAACAGCTCTTGTAAAACCTGCCTCAGGGTCAAGCGCACATTCTCATGGGTATCTTCACCCAACTGCTTGGCAATGCTTATCGCTAAGTCAAGTAATTGTCTTCGTTCCTCTGGTTTAATGTAACTCAACATAGAGTCGGTACATTCCTCCAGTGGCAATAGCCCTGCTGCCTCAAGAGGCCAACCCTGAAACAGCATCTTCAGCTGGCCGGTGAAAAAGAGCAGCCTGGTCTGCGGATTATCTTTAGCCAGAAGCCAGGCAAGTTTATCTTCCTCACTAGGCAGGAACTGAGTCTGAGCAAAAGCAAGCTGGCACTCCCCATAACCCTGGTGTAATAATAACCTAGTAACCTCAAGGTCTTTGACTGCGATAGCGCAATAATAGAGCACCTGCTGAAGCAGTGGCGAAGCTACCCCTTTAGCCTGAGCCAGTTCCATGGTGTCTGATGGTAATCGGAACACATAGTAAGCTAGAGCTCCGTGAAGCACAGTATGGGCTGCTTCATGCCTCAGCGTACCCAGCTGAGCTAGGAGAGGAAGGACAGAAAGCCTTTCTATGCAGATAAGGAGGCGGGGAAACCCTTGCCAGGCATCATGGCTGCAAATGAAAGCCTCATCGCCAGAGGTCTCTATGCCAAGTTCCGTCTTTTCGGATTCCAGGAAGATAGCTAGCTGGGTAGATGTGTCGAAAACTCGAACTTCAACCTTTTCCGGCAGCCATCGACCCAACTGTGGGTAGCACTCTTCCAAAGTGCTGCGAATCTTTTGTAGCTCATCCTGAGTGACATATCCGTGACAGTGAAAATCCAATGCTGGTAGCTTTGTCATGGCATCCTCGCCAGCCCTGATTGCGTATAGCGCCTCTTAGTAAACCACAGCCATTGTACCTCGTAAATATCCCTAAGACAATTTAAGGCTCTTATGCACCTGCTAAATGCTGGCTTGACAATTATATACACCTCATCTAAACTGAGATGGCTGGCATGTCAAACTTTTTATACCCTCTAATTTCAAGCTACCAGTGGCACTTAAGCACCCCTTGCCAGCAGAGGAGGGTTTATAGTGCCTAGGTTCCCTTTTATCCCTCGAGAGGAAGGCTTCTTTGACCTTTTTGAGCAGAGCGCTCACAATATGGTGAAAACAGCTCAGGAGCTTAAGAAGCTGGTTGATACCTGCCAAGGTATTAAAGAAAGCGTTGCTGAGATAGCTGAGCTTGAACATGTAGGCGACACCATTACCCATCAGATTATAGCGGGGGTAAATCGCACCTTCGTTACCCCCTTTGATAGGGAGGATATAGCCCTACTGGCTCACAGCCTGGATGATGTGACCGACTTTATTCACGCCGCCGCCGATGCCATGTTCATCTATAAAGTAGAATGCTCCACCCCACGAGCTGTAGAGCTGGCTGATATTATAGTCCAGGCGGCGACTGAGGTAGAAAGGGCGCTGCCTCAGTTGCGAAACCCGAAAGAGTTAAAGCAGCTTCTCAAGCGATGCGTGGAGATTAACCGGTTAGAGAACAGCGCTGATACGGTATTCCGCTCAGCGATGGGCGAGCTTTTTGAGGATTCCACAGATATTGCTCACATTATTAAGTGGCGCGAGATCTATGAGCACATGGAGGCAGCGACCGATAGATGTGAGGATGTGGCTAATGTCCTTGAAGGGGTAGCCATCAAGCATGGCTGAGCCTTCCCTTCCACTTCTTATCTTAATTATCGCTCTTGCCATCGGCTTTGGTGTAGTTAACGGTTTCAATGATGCTGCCAACGCCGTTGCCGCTTCAATCGGCTCCCGTGCCCTCTCCCCCCGAAACGCCATAATACTGGCTGCCTGTGCCTGTTTCGCCGGTGCTGCCACTGGTACAGCAGTTGCCAGGACTATCGGCGAAGGGATTCTAGTCCAAGAGGCGATATCATATCTGGCGGTGATTGCCGCTTTAGCGTCGATTATTGTATGGGGGTCTCTAGCTACCCGCTACGGCCTACCGGTAAGCATAACCCACGGCTTTGTTGCCGGGCTGGCTGCCGCCGGGATAGCAATAGCAGGTAGAGAAGCGGTGATATGGGCTAAAATGCAATGGATTTTCGCATCAGTAGCTATTACCCCGGCATTAGGCTTTGCTGGGGGCTTTGCCCTGATGATCGCCCTACTGTGGGCATTCCGCCACCGCGCCCCGGATAGAATGCGAGTTGTTTTCAGTCGTTTGCAATGGCTTACCACCGCCTTTTTAGCCTATAGCCACGGCTTGAATGATGGTCAGATGCCTATCGGCATCATCACCATGGCGCTGGTGGTTTATACCGGACAGGCTAACCTTTGGGACAATATTCCATTTTGGGTAATAGCTATCTCAGCGGCAGCTATTAGCGCGGGCGTAGCCATTGGTGGCTGGCGAGTTATCAAGACTATGGGGATGAAGGTTACTGCGCTGGAACCAATTCATGGCTTTGCCGCTAATGCTTCAGCAGCCTCAGTTATTTGGGTTGCTTCAAACTTCGGCTTCGTAGCTTCACGCTTCGGTATCCCGGTAAGCACTACCTTCGGTATCCCGGTAAGCACTACCCACTGCGCCAGTTCGGCTATTATGGGGGTGGGTGCTACCAAGCGCCTTTCGGCGGTACGGTGGGGGGTGGCACGCAGGATTGTTGTTGCCTGGGTTTTAACCTTCCCTATCTGTGGCGGGCTGGGGTATGCCTTCGCCCTGCTACTGCGCCCACTATTCTAACGAGCCTTCAGCGCTTCTTTACTTCGTATGAGCCAAAAATAAAGTTCAGG
>DAOWAU010000134.1 GCA_030634425.1 Dehalococcoidia bacterium | reverse complement strand
GACTTAACCAATCAGCTCCTGCCACTAAAGCTGGTGGAGATTTATAAGGATGGGGTGTGGGGGGAGAGGTAGATGATACCTAAGTGAAATGTCTCTTGCGGAGAGAATCATTTCCTTCCTTTCCCTTGCCAGCAAAACCATCAAGGAATATAATACTGCCAAATGGTAAAAGGCTATCTTCTAATTAAGCTGGTCCCAGGGTTGGAATCTGAGGCACTGGCCCAGATTCGTGCCACATCTGGAGTCCTGGATGTAAATCTGGTCTTTGGGCAGTGGGACGCAATCGCTATAGCTGAAGCTAAGACCCTCTATGAGCTGACCAAGATGATCATTGGCGAGGTTCGGGGGATTCAGGGTGTCCAGGATACCACAACCCTTCTGCAGGCTGAGCTATAGTTGATTCCATGCTCTTGCCGAAAAGGGACAGAGATACTTAAACATTAAGGGTTATGCCCCTTACTAACCCCCACCTCTATCCCCAGCACCACCGAGGTCTCTATCTGGCGGAGGGGGATGTCCCAGTAGGTTTTCAGTAGCTCATCCTTATCGGGCAAAAGGCTGAAGCCGTGTTTCTGGTAAAAATCAATTGCCCAACGAGCATCAGCCCATGTCCCCACCAGCAGGCGAGAGGTAGTAACCAGACCCTCGAGGTAACCCAGGAGCTTACTGCCTATTCCCTGTCTCTGCCACCGGGGTAATACATAGGCATGGCGGATAAGGGTAACATCCTTAATCGGCTCAAACCCCATTACCCCGACCAGCTCTCCGTTTACCTCCCAGCCGAAGAAGGTCATCCGCTTCATTTCCCGCTCAAGTTCTTCCCTAGCCATATAGGGCTGATGATAGCAGTCAGCGGGTATAACGCCTTGATAGGCTCTGGCTGCCTCGTTAATGATAGCATGTATCCTTCTGGTATCACCCGGCTGGCATTGGCGAATCATAGGGCTTTAAATCCTTGCATTTTGGGGCAATATAAAGGGACGCGCCTAGAGGGATTTGAACCCACGCCCCCAGTTCTGAAGACTGAAAGTGGCTATGACACATAGTGTTGTCAGATAGCATAACGCCTCGAGTGGTCTGGCGTCAAGCACCAGTTTGTATCTGGCGGTGCCGCCGAAAAGACTGGCATTTTAGCTTAAGAGACGTAAACAGGGCATAAAAATTGGAGGTACAGATATTAACATTACATAAATATTTGACAAATGGCATACTTTAGGCGTAATATAGACTGCTGGCATTTAGCAGGGGTTCTCTCAAAGATACCTGGGAGGTGTGGGGAAGGCTATAGGTGGAGGCCAACTGGGGGGTGACAACATGAAACGTGGTCTTCGAATACTTGTCGCTGATAGTGACCTGCCCATGCTGAGGTTCCTCCGTTCCAACCTCGAGGTGGGTGGTTATCAAGTCGTATTAGCGATAGATGGCGAGGAAGCTCTGGAGAAAACAGAGAGAGAGCTTCCTGACCTAGTAATCCTGGACGTCATGCTACCCAAGGTTGATGGCGTGGAGGTATGCCACCGCATCCGAGAGTGGTCCCGGGTTCCGATTATAATGCTGAGTACCAATGGTGATGAGATTAGCTTGGTTAACTGCCTTGATCTGGGTGCCGATGATTATATCACCAAGCCCTTTGGTATGGGTGAGATGTTGGCGCGGGTGAGAGTGGCTCTTCGCCATGCCAAACCAGAAGTTAGCACGTCACCGTCTACCTTCATTAGCGGAGACCTAGAGGTTAACTTTGCCCGCTGGTGTGTTACCATAGATAGTAACGAGATAAAACTCACCCCAATCGAGTTTTCCCTGCTGGAGCAACTGGTGCTCAATGCCGGTAAGGTACTCACCCACAATATGCTCCTTCAAAAGGTATGGGGAGCTGAGTATAACCGTGAAATGCATTGCGTACATGTCTTCATAGCCCGCCTGCGGAGGAAACTCGAACACGACTCCAAAAAGCCAAAATATATCCTCACCAAACCCGGCGTGGGTTATTATTTCGAAAATCCTAAGTAAGCACACCAAAGAGTTTTTACCGAAATCGCCCCGATTGTAAGAAAATACTGTTACTGGCTATGATAGCAGATAGCCTTTAGGTGGGGTGTGCATGGAAAGTATAGCTATCCTGGATGCTGCTCCAGCATTGTTGAAGCTGAGCGATGGCGACTGTGGAATAAGAGCAGGGCAACTACAATAGCCACCACGGTCTGAGCTGCTATCCAGCCCACACCAACACCGGTGAGCCCCACCTTGGTCATGAGAATATAACCTGAACCCAGGGCAAGGCAAGCTATAGAGGCTGATGCCAGAATTACTCCTTTGGTATTCTTTTTCACTCTCATCACACTTAAGCCGATGAAATTGATGGTGACCGGGATAGT
>DAOWAU010000048.1 GCA_030634425.1 Dehalococcoidia bacterium | reverse complement strand
GGTTCTGGCTAACCTGGGTGTAGGCCTTAATAAAGTGCGGGCTTCGGTAGAGTTTATTATCGGTCGTGGTGAGAAAGCTGGTGCGGGTGAAACCGGGCTTACCCCGAGAGCCAGGCGGGTCATTGAGCTGGCTATAGATGAGGCACGTTACCTCAGTCATAATTATATCGGAACTGAGCATCTTCTCCTCGGGCTGTTGCGTGAGGGGGAGGGGATAGCAGCTGGAGTATTAGGTAGCTTTGATATTACCCTGGAGCGGGCGCGAGCTGAAGTGACTCGCGTTCTCAGTCAAGGTGCTCCCAGGGCTAAGGTAGCTCGCACGGTGAGCCAGACCCCGGTTTTAGACCAGTTAGGCCTTGACCTGACCGAGGCAGCCCGTGCTGGAAAGCTCGACCCAGTTATCGGACGCACTAAGGAAATTGAACGGGTAATTCAGATTCTCAGCCGTCGCACCAAGAATAACCCGGCCCTTATTGGAGAGCCAGGCGTGGGGAAGACGGCAATTGTTGAAGGCTTGGCTCATCGTATTATTGGCGGCGATGTCCCTGAGGTATTGGAAGGGAAACGGCTCATTGTGCTCGATATGGGGGCGGTAGTAGCTGGGACAAAATACCGGGGCGAGTTTGAAGAGCGGCTGAAGAAGATTATTGATGAGATAAAAACTGCCGGGAACTGCATGCTGTTTATTGATGAGTTCCACTCTTTGGTGGGTGCTGGAGCGGCTGAGGGGGCGGTGGATGCGGCTAACCTCCTCAAACCTTCACTGGCACGGGGTGAACTGCAGTGCATTGGGGCTACCACCCTGGATGACTACCGCAAGTATGTAGAGCGGGATGCTGCTCTGGAGCGTCGCTTCCAGCCTATTTTGGTGGAAGAGCCTTCAGTTGACGAAACGCTGGAGATTTTGCGCGGGGTTAATGAGCGCTACGAGGAGCATCATCGCCTGAAGATAAGTGACGAGGCGCTGAGTGCCGCAGCAACACTGGCTGCTCGTTATATACCTGACCGTTTTCTGCCTGATAAAGCTATTGACTTGGTCGATGAGGCGGCGTCGAGGGTGAGGATTAGACACCGAACTATGCCTATTTCCTTGAAGGATGCTAAGCGGGTGGAAGACAGTGTGCGCAGGGATAAGGATGCTGCCCTGGCTACCCAGCAGTATGAGTATGCTGCTGAGCTGCGTAAGCGGGAGCGCCAAATTGTGGATAAAATAAAGAAGCTGGAAGAAGAGTGGCGGGGTCAGCAGAAGGAGGAGGAATCAGTGGTAACCGCTGAGGATATCGCTGAGGTGGTGGGTATGTGGACGGGGATTCCGGTGGTGCAGCTAGCTGAGGATGAAACCACTCGGCTACTGGAAATGGAGGAGGTATTACATCACCGCATTATTGGCCAGGATGAGGCTATTACTACTATAGCTAAAGCGGTAAGGCGCGCCCGAGCCGGGCTCAAGGACCCGAGGCATCCTATAGGCAACTTTGTCTTTCTCGGCCCGACTGGGGTGGGCAAGACAGAGCTGGTCAGAGCCCTGGCTGAGTTTATGTTTGGCAGCGAGGATACTCTTATCAGGCTCGACATGTCCGAGTTTATGGAGAAACATGCTGTATCCCGATTGGTGGGGGCGCCACCCGGATATGTTGGCTATGATGAAGGGGGGCAATTGACTGAAGCAGTGAGGCGTAAGTCATATTGCTGCATCCTCCTTGATGAGATTGAAAAGGCTCACCCTGATGTGTTCAATATCTTGCTTCAGATATTTGATGACGGTCACCTGACCGATGCTAAGGGTCGCCGTGTTGACTTCCGCAACAGCATTATTGTCATGACCAGCAATATAGGTGCTGAGCTTATCAGGAAGGGGAGCTCAATCGGTTTTGCTTCACGCAGTGATGAAGCTAAGACTCAGCAGATGGACTACGAGAGGATGAAGGAGAAGTTGCTCGGCGAGTTAAAGAAGACCTTTCGTCCCGAGTTTCTCAATCGTGTTGATGGTGTGGTTGTATTCCATTCCTTGACTAAAGAACATATTCGCCAGATAGTTGACTTGATGTTGGCTACGGTAACCCAGCAATTGGCTGAGAAGAAGGTAAAGCTGGAGGTGACCGACTCCGCTAAGGATTTCCTGGGCGAGAAGGGCTATGACGAGGTCTACGGGGCTCGGCCGCTACGCCGAGTGATTCAGGACAGGGTTGAGGATAAACTCTCGGAAGACTTGCTTGGTGGCAAATTCCAGGCAGGTGATACCGTTGTGGTTGACTTGGAGGACGGAGAGATTGTGGTACACCCGGCACCGGTAGGTGCTTTGCCTGAGGAGAGTAAAGCATAGGTTATTCGCGAAAGCGAATGAGTTAGAAAAGGCGGTGGGACTCAGACAGATGAGGCAATCGCCTTTTTAGTTTACCAGATTGAGGTGAAAAATTGTCACGAGAGGTTGTAGAAGTCCCCATAGCGGGGAAGATTATCAGTGTGGAGGTCAAATCAGGGGATGAGGTTAAGGAGGGAGATACGATCTGCATACTGGAGTCAATGAAGATGGAGAATCCCATAGTGGCTCCAGTAGATGGCACCATTACTGAGGTAGGGGTTACTGCTGAGCAGGTGGTTAAACCTGGCGAAACCATAGCTATTATTGAGTATCAATAATGTGCGCCGAGTCTCGGCAGTCTTATTTTACCAGTTTTTACCAGTGTAAACGGAGGGGTAGAAGATATTTAGCAAGATTTTAATAGCTAATCGTGGCGAGATTGCCCTGAGAGCGGTAAGGGAGTGCAAGGAGCTGGGAATACGCGCTGCGGTCGTTCATTCCATTCCCGATGCTGACGCGTTATTCGTGAAGGAGGCCGATGAGGCTCACCCCCTGAGGGCGTCAACAGCTGGTAGCAGTTACTTAAACATGGGGAAAATTCTCGATATAGCCCAGAGGTGTGAGGCTGAAGCTATCTACCCCGGATATGGTTTCCTGGCTGAAAATCCCCAATTTGTTCAAGCTTGTGAGCAGAGAGCCCTTAAATTTATTGGTCCTCCCAGTGAGTCCATGTGTCGGGCGAAACCAAAGCACAAGATGCGCAAGCTGATGGAAACAAATGGCATCCCGGTTGCCCCAGGCGTTGACCATGTCGCCGGGGGCAGCGATGACGTGAGCGCCGTTATCGAGGCTGTGGATGATATTGGTTATCCGGTGATTGTCAAGCCCAGCGGTGGTGGCGGTGGCATTGGCATAGGGGTGGCTAAAGATAAAGACGAGCTGCTGAAGGCAATGAAATATGCTGAATCAAGAGGGAGTTCTGCCTTTAACATATCAGCCTTCTACATTGAGAGGTATATCCCTCGAGCCAAGCATATAGAGTTCCAGTTATTGGCTGATGAAAAAGGCGAAGTTGTTTATCTGGGTGAGCGTGAATGCTCTGTCCAGCGGCGGTATCAAAAGCTTATTGAAGAAGCCCCCTCCTCGGTGATGACTCCCGAATTGAGGGAGAGGATGGGGGAGACCGCGGTTCAGGTGGCTAAAGTGTTGGACTATGTTAATGCCCTGACTGTGGAGTTCATCTTTTCCCTGGACACCGGGGAGTATTTCTTCAACGAGGTTAACACCCGTCTTCAGGTGGAACATCCCCTTACCGAGCTTATTGCCGGGATAAACTTGGTCAAGGAGCAGATAAGGATAGCCGATGGAGAGGAACTGGGCTATATCCAGGACGATATCCAGCCGCGGGGGTGGGCAATAGAGTGTCGGATTAACGCTGAAGACCCGTTCCAAGATTTCTTACCCTCCCCGGGCGAGATAACTGCCTACCAGCCTCCGGGCGGCTCTGGCGTCAGGGTTGATAGTGGAATATGTGCTGGATATACTGTGCCGTTCTACTATGACCCCATGATGGTGAAGCTGTTGACCTGGGGCGAGAACCGTGATGAAGCTATTTCCGGTATGAAGCAGGCGCTTGATGAGTTTATCATCGAGGGGGTAAAAACAAACATCCCTTTCCATAAAGTGGCTCTTGAGGATGAGGCTTTTAAGCGGGGAGATTATACCACCAATTTTGTTGAGGAACGGGATATAATAAAGAAGGTCCGGCAATCGCTGGGCAAGACCGATTAAGTAGCCTGAGTCTCTCTCAGAGTCCATTCTTAACTCAAATTTCCCCTTGCATTACCGCCCGAAATTGGGTAAAGTCAATTTGTGGGCAAGCCAGATAAACCGCACATCAGGGTTGTCTTTGTCTGCCAGCAGTGTGGCAAGGAGAGTCTGAGGTGGCTGGGACGCTGTCCTAACTGCCAGCAGTGGAACACATTTGTGGAAACAGCGGTAACCGCCCCCACTGCCTCCCGGTCCATTTCCCCGGTCAGTCCACCTCAAGAGCTGTCTCAGGTTGTTCTTGAGGCGGCAGACCGTTTTTCCCTTCCCCTGACTGAGTTTAGCCGGGTGCTGGGTGGGGGAGTGGTGGCTGGGTCTCTGGCGCTTATCGGTGGCGAGCCGGGTATCGGCAAATCAACCCTTCTCCTTCAGGTTTCAGCCCTGGTAGCCCAGGCTCGGGGCAAGGTGGTCTATGTTTCCGGGGAAGAGACGCTTCGCCAGATTAAGCTCAGGTCTGAGCGTCTCGGGGTAACCGGTGAGAATCTCTACCTTCTGGCTGAGACCAACATTGAGGTTATCCTGAACCAGATTGAGGAGTTATCGCCCAGCATGGTGGTGGTTGATTCCATTCAGACTGTTTATCACTCTGAGCTGGAGGGGGCGCCGGGCAGTATCAGCCAGGTGCGGGAGTGTACCCTGCGGCTTATGCGCTGGGCAAAGCTCAGCGCAGTACCCGTTTTCATTGCCGGGCATGTCACTAAAGACGGTGCTATTGCCGGCCCACGGGTGCTGGAGCATATTGTTGATGTCGTCCTCTACCTTGAGGGCGAGCCTTTTAGTGCCTACCGGCTGCTGCGCGGTGTGAAGAACCGTTATGGTTCTGCTAATGAGGTCGGCGTCTTTGAGATGAAGGGTGAGGGTCTGATTGAGGTGGATAATCCGTCGCAGGTGTTCCTGTCGCGACGGGGGGGCGAAACAGTAGGCTCGGCGGTGGTGCCCACCCTTGAAGGAAGTCGCCCCCTGCTGGTGGAGATTCAAGCCCTGACCAATCCCACCAGCTTTGGCTTACCCCGACGCACCGCCAACGGCGTTGACTTTGGTCGGTTACTGCTCATTGTCGCGGTGCTGGCGAGGCGGGTGGGGTTAAAGCTGGGCAATCAGGATGTTACCGCCAATGTCGCCGGTGGGCTCAGGATTGGAGAGCCGGCGGCTGATTTGGGTATCGCCCTGGCTATTGCCTCCAGCTTCCGCGATAAGGGGGTTGACCCCGGTCTGGCGGCGGTGGGTGAGGTGGGGCTGAGCGGGGAGCTGAGAGCCGTCTCCCAATTAGACAGGCGGGTGAGCGAGGCAGCTAGGTTAGGCTTTAAGCGCTGCCTGGTGCCCGAGATGGGGGCTAAAGTCCGTCCTAAAAATATTGAGCTTATCCTGGTGAGCACCCTGAGAGAGGCGGTGAGGGTGGGGCTGGTTGGGGGGAAGTCAACGGAATCACACCAATAAAGCGAAGGATTTCGTTCCCCTTATTACACCAATCGTCAGCTTGCCTAATGTAGTCCCATATTATTCGGCGGTAGATATGCGGGCTATTTTGCTTTATAATTCGGGCAATGAGCGCAAAGACAAAAGCAGGTGCTATCATCGTGGCTGCCGGTGAGAGCCAGCGGATGGGGGGGGTGGACAAGGTGCAGGCGTTACTGGGGGGGAAGCCCGTTCTGGCGCGGGCGGTTGAGCCCTTTCAGAGCTGTGGCGCT
>DAOWAU010000028.1 GCA_030634425.1 Dehalococcoidia bacterium | reverse complement strand
TAGCCGATGCACTGGTGACCGAGGCAGACACCGAGGAGAGGAAGCCGCGGCCCAAAGTGTTGGATAGCATCATTGGAGATGCCAGTGTGCTCTGGAATGCCCGGACACGGAGAGATGAGGATGCGTTGAGGAGAGAGCCTTTCAATCTCCTCAATGGTTATCTTGTCGTTTCTGAACACGATTATCTCCTCCCCCAGCTCGCTGAGGTACTGGAAGAGGTTATAGGTAAAGCTATCGTAATTATCTATCAGCAGGAGCATGCTTAGCCTCCGTCTGCTCAATGGCAGCCAGCAGTGCCTGGGCTTTATTCAGGCTCTCCTGATATTCACGCTCTGGGATACTATCGGCGACAATGCCCGCCCCCGCCTGGATATAGGCAACACCCTTGCTGATAACAATGGTGCGGATAGCGATGGCGGTATCCAGATTTCCTGAGAAGCCGAAGTAGCCCACTGCCCCGGCATAAGGTCCCCTCTTATCCGGCTCTAGCTCGGCGATGATTTCCATAGCCCGAATTTTGGGGGCGCCGGAAACGGTACCGGCAGGAAAGCAGGCACGCAGGGCGTCAAACTGGGAGAGCCCTGGTCTCAGTTTCCCCTGAACGTGGGATACCAGGTGCATAACATGGGAGTATCGTTCCACATCCATAAGCTGGGTTACCTCAACCGTGCCCGGCTCACTGACCCGTCCGATATCATTACGGCCCAGGTCAACCAGCATAATGTGCTCTGCCTGCTCCTTCTCATCATTCCTGAGCTCCTCTTCCAGAGCGAGGTCCTGGGCGGTGCTCTCACCCCGAGGGCGGGTGCCGGCAATGGGGTGGTTGGATACCATCCCTTCCTCCACCCGTACCAGAAGCTCGGGGGAGGCTCCTACGATGTGGATGTCGTCTAGGTGAAGGTAGTACATATAGGGGGAGGGGTTGAGGGAGCGTAACGCCCGATAGATGGCGAAGGGACTGGCACTTGTCGGCTTGGCCAGCCGTTGGGATAAGACAGCCTGGATTATATCGCCGCTATAGATGTAATCCTTGGCTTTGGATACTATAGACTCAAACTCCTCCTGAGAAAGGTTTGATGATACCGGAGAGCTTGGGGTGGAAATCACTGGTGGGGTTTGAGGGGGAACCGGTTGTCTCAGCCTGTCCACCAGGCTGTCAATTCTGTGAGTTGCCTGAAGATATGCGGTGTCAACATCGTCATCAAGGTGGGCGTGGGCGACAATCTTAATTTTATGGGTGAGGTGGTCGAAGACCAGCAGGGTATCAGCCAGCATTAGCAAGGATTCAGGAAGACCCAGCGGGTCATACTCAGGGGAGGGTAGCCTCTCAAAGTAGCGGGCAACATCGTAGCCCAGATAGCCAACCATGCCACCGTGGAAGCGGGGCAAGCCGGGAATCGGTGCCAGCCGGAACTTGCTCAGCTCCTTCTCTATTAACAACAGGGGGTCGGTGGGGCTGTCCTCTCTTGCCTTGAGGATAAGAGAAGGTTCGGTACCAATGAAACTATAGCGGGCTAGATGCTCCCCACCCTCAACACTTTCTAAGAGAAAGGAGTGGTTACCACGAGCTATCTTGAGAAAAGCCGATACCGGTGTGTCTAAATCGGCTACAATCTCACGGTAAATTGGTACTAGGTTGCCCTGCTTCTTCAGCCGGCGCACCTCGTCTAGTGGTGGATAGTACATGTCGTTATCCTCTCAGGGAGTATAGCTGATAATACTAAAATTATCAGCTATTGACAAATGATGCGGAAAGGTATGAAATTTGGGTAGGGTAATAACTCTGTAGAGAGGAGGTGGGTTCAATGGCAGCCAAGGCTTTTGTCCTAATCGAAACAGCGGTGGGGAGGACTAAGGAGGTTGTTGTCGCGCTCAATCGGCTGGAGGGAGTGAAGTCGGTTGATACGGTAACCGGGCCCTATGACGTTATCGCCGTAGTAGAAAAGGAAAGCTTGAGCGACGTTGGTGACCTGGTTACTGGTAAAATCCACCCCATCGCTGGCATTTCCCGGACGGTGACTTGCCTGGCGATATGACCTTCCCCATTCAGGGCAGGGCTTCTAGCCTAGTTACCACCTCGTTTATGGTTTGCTCACTGGTGGATGCCCCGGCAGTTATGCCTATGTGGCATTGGCCTTGCAACCAGGAGGGCTGGATATCCTCGGCAGTTTCAAGTAGATATGTTCGGCTAACCTCGGAACACAATTGAGCCAGATAATTAGTGTTAGCACTGGTGTGACTACCGATAACGAGCATCAAATCCACTTTAGCGGCTAGCTCAAGGGCTGCTTTCTGTCGTCTTTTTATCTCAGGGCATATGGTATCAATAACGCGTAGCTCGCAGCCTTTAGCTCGGGCGAAATCGGCGAGTTTCTTTACAAATTCATCAAAATCGGCTGGTATCTGAGTTGTCTGGGATAGAACGCCCAGTCGGCGGGGCAGAGGGTCAAGCCTGGCTATTGCTCTGTCATCTAGCATGGCTGCGCCCTTCCCATCGGCCCAACCAAGGACGCCCTTGACTTCGGGGTGGTCAGCATCGCCGTAGATAATGACAAAGAAGCCAGATTTAACTAATTTTCGTGTTGCAGCCTGGGCTCGATGAACGAAAGGACAGGTAGCATCGATTATATTGATGTGTCGAGCCCGAATCTCCTCCTCTATTTGTGGACTTATCCCATGAGCGCCAATGGCTATAGTATCGCCTTGCATCTCATCTACGGCTTTGGTTATCCTAACCCCGATTTCAGCCAGTCTTTGCAGCACCTGTTGGTTGTGGACTGCTGCCCCCAGTGTTTCTATGCCTCTGTGCCCGTGGGTAGCCTTTTCTAAGATATCAATGGCTCGCTTAATCCCAAAGCAAAGTCCTATTTCAGCCGCTTTCTCAATCGTTATCGCCATCTACTCTTTGCGTTTAGCATAGTGTCCCTGATATTCAGGGGGTAGCAGTTCAGCTATGCGCTCCATCATGTAATCAGCAAGCCCGATAAGCTCCGCCTTGGTCACTTTATCTTTATCCTTGACCGGGGGCAGGTGGAAGGGGCGGCCAATATTAACTGTTACCCGAGGGCGGTGGATGAGATGCCACAGTAGGCCTTTTGTGTCTACGTGTTCCATGCCGGTGATACCTATGGGGAGGATGGGGACATTGTTGTGTAGGGCTATCAGCACTGAACCAGGAAAGGCACGTTTTAGCTCGGCCTTCCAGTTCCGCATTCCTTCAGGAAACATACCTAGGCCTTGGCCACTCCCCAGAATTTGGTTTGCCTGGCGTATTGCCTTCCTATCCATTATTCCCCCTCTACGCACGGGAAAGGCGCCAAAGCCATGTGCCAGACACCTTATTAATCTAGAGCGGAATAGCTCCACCTTGGCCATATATACTACTCTTCGGTTGAGGCTGGCAGTGAGCAAAAATTGGTCGGCAAAACTGAGATGATTGGATATAATTAGTAAATGGCCCTGCCTGGGAACATTCTCTTGCCCTGTAACTTGGCGGCGAATTAGCAGACTGAACAATATCCTTGATATTACTCGGACGTAGAACGTCCACATTATTCGTTGAGTGATGCTACGGTGAAACTGAAGCTCCATTATACCCTCCAGGCAAAAAGGACTTTTAGATTATACCTTATCATACGGTTATTTCATAGGGGCTAAAATACTGTTCCCGGCAGGTAACTAAGAGAGGGGCAATCCCCTCTTCCTTGCTATCTCTCTGAGAGCCGATGAGTAAACTCCAAGGGTTCGAGAATCAAACAGGACAAATACCACTTCTCTGATGGAGATGGTGCTCTGGCTGAGAAAGGTGATAACAGCGTCAAGGGCTACCTCTGAAGCCTGGCCGACCGGATAGCCATAGGCACCGGTGCTTATTGAGGGGAAGGAAACGCTATTGATGTTTTTCTCCGCTGCTATTTTCAAGCTCTGTTGATAGGCACTAGCGAGCAATTCGGGTTCTCCTTTGTTGCCCCCATGCCAGATAGGGCCAACGGTATGGATGACGTATTTCGCCTTAAGATTGCCCCCGGTGGTTATCACTGCCTTACCGGTGGACAATCGTCCCTGTCTGGCTACAATTTGCTTACACTCCTCTAAGATGGTGAGACCTCCTGCCCGGTGAATAGCTCCATCTACGCCACCGCCACCCATAAGGCTGGAGTTGGCAGCATTAACTATGGCGTCGGTGGCCTGCCGGGTAATATCTCCCTGAATTATGCGTAACTTCGCTTGATTAACGGTAACTTCTGTAGCCTGGTTCTCCATAACTCAGCCCCCGTCATTTTTTACCATTCTAGTATCCTTTCCCCAAAAGCGCAAATTAACCATCATCTAGACCTGCAAAAGGGTTGACAAATACTATATATTGTGGTATTTTTACTTTGCTATACTATATAATGTGGAGCTGGCATGAATTGCCCTTATTGTGGTCATATTGATTCCAAGGTAGTAGACTCTCGCGATGTTAATGATGGCATACGCCGTCGGCGTCAGTGCTTATCCTGTGGGGCTCGTGTCACTACCTATGAAAGAATGCAACCAGCCAGCCTTTTCGTGATTAAGAAGGACGGGAGGCGTGAGGAATTTAGTCGAGACAAACTCTTAGTCGGCATTCGCAAGGCCCTTGAAAAACGGCCCCTGCCTACCGGCACTGTGGATAAGATTGTTGATGATATAGAGACTGCGCTTTATCACCTGGGTAGGCAGGAGGTACTCACTGGTGTTATTGGCGATATGGTAATAGAGAGATTAAAGGGCCTGGACTACATTGCTTACATCCGTTTTGCCAGCGTTTACCGGGCGTTCACTGATATCACCGACTTAAAACAGGAAGTAGATACTCTGGTCAGTGCTGAGGCACCCCAACCGGCAGGTCAATTACCCCTGCTCCCCGATACTAAATTAAAGGGACTGGTTAAGAGCGGTAGAAGGAGGCGGAGGTGAATAGAGGCGATAACCGAGACGAGAAAATATCACTCAATCGTACCCATATTGCCCGGGCGGTCTTCGCTGCTGCCGAGTCTATGGGTATATCCGATAGACCGCTCGTTGAGCAGCTCACTGCTCAGGTGATTAGACGCCTGGAAAAATCAAAACCGCTACCTGAAGCAGAACGGCCCCTGCCGGGGATGGAAGAGCTGGTGCCCAGGTCCCGGCGAAGTCAGAAGCAACTGCCCAGTGGGTCTGAAATCCAGGTTATAGTGGAAGAGATTCTGGCGAGCAAAGAAAAAGAATCAGCTAAGGAAGAGGAGGTTAAACCCAAAATGGAGGTTACCAGAGTTAAGTCTAAGGCCGAGCCTGCCGGCGTGGTCAGTCTTACCGAGAATGCTCTTCGAGTTCTGGAGAGAAGATATTTGAAGAAGGATGCGGAGGGAAAGGTTATTGAGAAACCCGAAGAGATGTTCCGGCGGGTGGCACAGGCTATCGCCTCTGCCGAGCTCCTCTATGACCCCGAGGCGGATGTCAAGGCTAGGGAGGAGGAGTTCTACCAGCTGATGACTAGCCTGGAGTTCCTGCCAAACTCCCCCACTCTAATGAATGCCGGGAGGGAGCTAGGGCAACTATCAGCTTGCTTTGTCCTTCCCATTGAGGACTCAATGGAGTCCATATTTAATGGGGTGAAGTATACTGCCCTCATCCACAAAAGCGGCGGGGGGACTGGATTTTCCTTCTCTAGGCTGAGGCCGGAAAAGGATAGGGTTGGCTCCACCGGTGGGGTAGCCAGTGGCCCGGTTTCCTTCATGCGGGCTTTTGATGTTGCCACTGATGTTATCAAGCAGGGGGGAATGCGCCGGGGAGCGAACATGGCTATTCTTCATGTTAGCCACCCCGATATTATGAAGTTCATCATGGCTAAAGCTGACCCTACTGTTCTTACTAACTTTAATCTCTCGGTAGCGGTAACCACTGAATTTATGGAAGCGGTCAAGGGGGGCACTGACTATGAGTTGGTAAATCCGCACACCAAAGAGGTGGTGGGTAAGCTCAATGCCAGGGAGGTATTTGACCAGATAGTGGATATGGCCTGGAAGACCGGCGACCCGGGCGTCGTTTTCATTGACCACATAAATCGGGATAACCCCACTCCCCATCTGGGCAGTATTGAGAGTACCAACCCCTGCGGCGAGCAGCCTTTGCTCCCCTACGAGTCATGTAATCTGGGCTCTATCAATCTAGCCAGAATGCTGCGGAGCAAAAATGGCTCTGCTGAGATTGATTATCCCAAGCTGGCTGAGACGGTGAAAGTTGCGGTGAGATTTCTGGATAATGTCATTGATGTCAATAAGTTCCCTCTTAAAGAGATAGGGGAGATGACCAAGAAGACCAGGAAGATAGGGCTGGGGGTGATGGGGTTTGCCGACATGCTCATCAGGCTGGGTGTTCCATATGACTCAGAGGAGGCGCTAAAGTTGGCTGAGGATGTTATGGCCGAAATGCAGCGCTACGCGACTGAGGCTTCTAAGGAGCTGGTGCAGGAAAGAGGGGTATTTCCTGCTTTCGAAGGGAGCAAATATGATGTCCCTGATGGTCCTAGGGTGAGAAATGCCACCAGAACTACCATCGCGCCCACCGGTACTCTGAGCATAATAGCTGGCTGCTCCAGTGGCATTGAGCCCCTCTTTGCCCTGAGCTACACTCGCAATATCCTGGATGGCGCTCAGCTAGTGGAGGTTCACCCTTACTTTGAGGAGGTGGCAAAGAGGGAAGGCTTCTATTCAGAGGAGCTGATGAAGCGGCTGGCGGAGGGGGCTAAACTTCATGATGTGGACGGAATCCCCGATGAAAGCAAACGGTTATTTGTTACCGCCCATGAAATTGAGCCTGAGTGGCATGTCAAGATGCAGGCAGCCTTCCAGAAGTCCACACACAACGCTGTCTCCAAGACAGTCAATTTCCCCCAGGCGGCTACTCAGCAAGATATAACCAAGGTGTACATGATGGCTTATGAGGAGGGACTGAAGGGAATAACCATTTATCGAGATAGAAGCCGTGAGGGGCAGGTGTTAACCACGGGCAAGGCAGAGAAAAAGGTTGAAGGGGCTAAGCTTGTCCCCAGGGAGAGGCCAAAGGCAACCTCAGGGGTAACCGAGCGGGCAACCACCGGCTGCGGCTACATCTACGTAACGGTGAACTCTGATGAGCAGGGAATATGTGAGGTCTTCTCCACCTTGGGTAAGGCTGGAGGCTGTGCCTCGGCCCAGCTTGAAGCCATCTGCCGCCTTATCTCTCTGGCGTTAAGGTCCGGGGTGGATGTCGCCTCAGTAGTGAGGCAGCTCCGTGGTATCCGCTGTCCATCCATCGCCTGGGAAGGGGGCAAGTCTATCCTCTCCTGCGCTGATGCCATTGCCAGCGTGCTGGAGAAGCATACCACCGGTTATGAGGGCAAGCCCAAGCTGGAGGACTTCGGGGCTAAGAACCTGGCGGGGCAGTGCCCCGACTGTGGCAATCTCCTCGTCTATCAGGAGGGTTGCTTCATCTGCCCCACCTGTGGGTATACTAAATGCTAAAGGAAAGAAGGTGATAAGATGCCAAAAAGTCAGTATAAATATGGAAGAGGCAAGGAGGTAAAAGTCGCGCGGTCTTTAAGAGGCAAGGGAGCTAGTGTTAAAGTTAGCAAGGGTAGCAAAGAGGCTAGCTTCTGAAAGTAGGTGAAATATGAGTGAAAAAGCTCCTCAAAAGCAAGTGAAGGTTGCCTTTCCTGAAAACCTTAGGGGTGGTGTATATGCTAATAATATGTTAATTGCCCATACCAAGGAGGAATTTATCCTGGATTTCATGATGATTGCGCCTCCTGTTGCTTCGGTGACGGCACGGGTTGTTATCAGTCCAGGCCATATGAAAAGAATGATTTCTGCGCTTACAGAAAATCTGAAAAAATACGAATCTAAGTTTGGCAAGCTGACTGAAGCCGCCGAGCCTGCCAAACCAGCAATGGGCTTCCATCCTCCATCAGAGTAAGAAAAATAATTCAGAAAGAAGGTGATATATGGGAGATAGCACAGAGAGGGTAATGATGTTTGTTGACGGAAGTAATCTGTATCATTCTCTCAAAAATGTTTTCAGAAGAACCGATATAGACATCGGCAAGTTTGGTAAAAGGCTCCTGGACAAGCGGCGGCTAATAAGAATCTATTACTATAATGCCAAGGTCGGTCTTAAGCAAGAGCCAGTGCGATACCGGGAGCAGCAGACGTTCTTTGCCAGTGTAAGTGCCATAC